>NZ_JBVHZJ010000009.1:0-53644 GCF_055574655.1 Streptomyces sp. NPDC029956
CTCCGCGATCTTCCACAGCCCGTCCGGAACAATCCAACTCCACGTACCCCGCCCCATGACGGTCTCAACGACCGCCTCACCACATAGGACACGGTATTAGTGGCCGTCAGTTCACTTCCCCGTCATCCGCGTCAGCCGATCGCGGCCGTACATTTTTGACATGGACCTTCCCGAGGTGCCCGGCGTGGTCCGCTGGGTGTTCGTAGCCGTCGTCGCGCTCCATCTCGTCTCCCTCGTCGCCGTGCTGCGGAGGATGCGCCGGCCCGAGGCCGGGGCGCGGACCGAGGTGGTGCTGGACCTCGTGGACTCCGCCACGAGCGTCACACTGATGGTCGGGATTCTGCTCGACAGCGGTGTGCTGGTGTCCGTCGGAATCGTCGGTACGGGGGTGGTGATTCTGGTGAAGGGGGCCCGGCTGCTCCAGGTCCGGAGGCAGGCCTGACCCCGGTGTCCGCGCGGACGCACCGCCGTCCCGGACGGGATTCCCCGGCGGTGCCGAGCGGCGGAGTGGGGCCGGACCGGCGATCATCGGAACGGTAAGGGTCCGTCCCCCGCCCGGACGGTGACGAAGTCACCTAGTGACATGGCGGTCTTCAATCCGTAGGGTGCTGAATATGGATATGCAGACAGTCGTCCTCGGCACGTCCGGCACGACCCCGCAGGACGTCATCGACGTCGCCCGCCACGGCGCCCGCGTCGAGCTGTCGCCCGAGGCCGTGGAGGCCCTGGCCGCCGCCCGCAACATCGTCGACGCGCTCGCCGCCAAGCCCGAGCCCGTCTACGGGGTCTCCACCGGCTTCGGCGCGCTCGCCACCCGGCACATCGGCCACGAGCTCCGCGCCCAGCTCCAGCGCAACATCGTCCGCTCGCACGCCGCCGGCATGGGCCCGCGCGTCGAGCGCGAGGTCGTCCGCGCCCTGATGTTCCTGCGGCTCAAGACCGTCGCCTCCGGCCACACCGGCGTCCGCCCCGAGGTCGCCCAGACCATGGCCGACGTCCTCAACGCCGGCATCACCCCGGTCGTGCACGAGTACGGCTCCCTCGGCTGCTCCGGCGACCTCGCCCCGCTCTCCCACTGCGCCCTCGCGCTCATGGGCGAGGGCGACGCCGAGGGCCCCGACGGCGAGCTCCGGCCCGCCGGCGAGCTGCTCGCCGCCCACGGCATCACCCCCGTCGAGCTCAAGGAGAAGGAGGGCCTCGCCCTCCTCAACGGCACCGACGGCATGCTCGGCATGCTGATCATGGCCCTCGCCGACCTCGACACCCTCTACAAGTCGGCCGACATCACCGCCGCGCTCTCCCTCGAAGCCCTCCTCGGCACCGAGAAGGTCCTCGAACCCGAGCTGCACGCGATCCGCCCGCACCCCGGCCAGGCCGCCTCCGCCGCCAACATGCTGGCCGTGCTCAAGGGCTCCGAGCTCACCGGTCACTTCCAGAGCGGCGAGGCCCCCCGCGTCCAGGACGCCTACTCGGTCCGCTGCGCCCCGCAGGTCGCCGGCGCCGGCCGCGACACCATGGCGCACGCCCTGCTCGTCGCCGAGCGCGAGCTCGCCGCCGCCGTCGACAACCCGGTGGTTCTCGCCGACGGCCAGGTCCGTTCCAACGGCAACTTCCACGGCGCTCCCGTCGCGTACGTCCTCGACTTCCTCGCCATCGCCGCCGCCGACCTCGGCTCCATCGCCGAGCGCCGCACCGACCGGCTCCTCGACAAGAACCGCTCGCACGGCCTGCCGCCCTTCCTCGCCGACGACCCCGGCGTCGACTCCGGCCTGATGATCGCCCAGTACACGCAGGCCGCCCTGGTCAGCGAGATGAAGCGGCTCGCCGTCCCGGCCTCCGCCGACTCCATCCCGTCCTCGGCGATGCAGGAGGACCACGTCTCCATGGGCTGGTCCGCCGCCCGCAAGCTGCGCACCACGATCGGCAACCTCAACCGGATCATCGCCGTCGAGCTGTACGCCGCCACCCGCGGCATCGAGCTCCGCCACGGCCTGTCCCCGGCGCCCGCCTCCGCCGCCGCCATCGAGGCGCTGCGCGCGGCCGGCGTCCAGGGCCCCGGCCCCGACCGGTTCCTCGCCCCCGACCTGGCGGCCGCCGACACCTTCGTGCGCGAGGGGAAGCTGCTCGCCGCGGTGGAGCCGGTCACCGGCCCGCTGGCGTAACCCGGAGAAGACCTGAGGCCCGTCCCGGACGTCCCGGGGCGGGCCTCACGCGCGTACGGAAACGGCCGCCACGGAGGCGGCCGCTTGACGAAACCGGACGCCACGGAGCCGGTCGCCACGGAAACGACCGCTCAGGACGTCCGGTCGCGGCGCCGCATCGCCAGCGCCACGAAGCCCGCCCCGACACCCAGGAAACCCGTCCCGCCGAGCAGATACGACGTGGTGTCCCGGCCGCCGGTCTCCGCAAGGCGCCCGCCGTCCCCGACGGGGCCGTCCTGGGTCACCCCGATCCGTACCCCGCCCTGATCGTCGGTGGCGTTGGCGGACGGTACGAACCACAGGGCGCACAGCAGCGTGCCCGCGGCGGTCGCGGTCAGCAGTGGGCGTCGGGCGGCGGACACGGAAATTTCGATCCCCCTTGCGGAAACCGCGAATTGGTCGGTGCGTCGATGCTAATGAACACAGCGGGTCGTGGGAAAGCCGGGAGCCCCCCGACGCCTACGCTCCGACCCATGAGTACTTCTGAGACACCGCGCTATGTACGTCTTCGGGTCGATGTGGTCCTGGAGATCGACGGACCGGCCGAACTGGCCTCGGCTGCCCAGGCCCGGATCGACGCCGACGAGTTCATGCCCGAGGAGGAGCGGGTGCCCGCCCGCGCCGCCGCGCACGAGGACAGCGCCGAGGCCCTCGCGTACCTCGTCGAGCCCTTCGACCTGATCCGCGACGTCCCCGGCATCGAGATGGTCCAGGCCTCCTGGAGCACCGAGGAGATCGAGTACGACCCCGATGCGCTGGAGTGGGATCTCGGCGAGGAAGATGGGCAGGAGGAAGACGACGACGACCGGTCGTAGGACCGGTATCCGACCTGTTCGCAGGCCCCGGGACGGCGTCCCGGGGCCTGCGGCGCGCCAGGCGTGCGACGGGTGACGGGGGCCACTGCGGCTCCGGGAACCGGCCGGGACCGTACGAGCGTGTCGATCAGTGGTGTTCCCCACAAACGCTCCGCTTCCGGAACCGGACGGGGTGTCATGGGCGTTCTTAACAAGAAGTTGGCAGGGAATCGGCGACGATGGAGAAGCGTGTGATGACGGACGGCAAGCGCCGCCGCAGGAGCCTGGCCGCCGCGGCCGCCGTGCTCAGCGGTGTGCTGGTGCTTTCGGCGTGCAGCGACGAGGACAAGGGCGCGGGCGCCTCCGGTTCCGCGTCGCCGCAGTCACAGGCTCAGGTCGACGAGGCGGCCGCACAGAAGACCTCCAAGGCGAAGATCACGATCTCGCCGAAGAACGGCGCGCAGAACGCCTCCATCAACAACGACGCCAAGGTCTCCGTCACCGAGGGCAAGCTCACCGAGGTCGTCATGACCTCCGCCGAGGGCAAGGCCGTCGAGGGCGAGATAGCCGCCGACGGCCTGAGCTGGAAGCCGACCGGTCAGCTGGAGCGCGCCACGGTCTACAAGATCGCCGCCACGGCCACCGACGCGGAGGGCCTGGAGGCGCACGAGAACTCCTCGTTCACCACGGTCTCCAAGGCCAACAGCTTCATCGGCAACTTCACGCCGGAGGACGGCTCGACCGTCGGCGTCGGCATGCCGGTCTCGATCAACTTCAACAAGGCGATCACCGACAAGAAGGCCGTCCAGGCCGGCATCACGGTGACCTCCAGCACCGGCCAGGAGGTCGTCGGGCACTGGTTCGACGGCACGCGCCTCGACTTCCGTCCGGACGACTACTGGACCGAGGGCTCGACCGTCACCCTCAAGCTCGACCTCGACGGCGTCGAGGGCGCCGAGGGCGTCTTCGGCGTCCAGCAGAAGACCGTCACCTTCAAGATCGGCCGCAACCAGGTCTCCACCGTCGACGTCGCCACCAAGACCATGACGGTCACCCAGGACGGCAAGACGATCAAGACCATCCCGATCTCCGCCGGCTCCCCGGACAACCCGACCTACAACGGTCAGATGGTGATCTCCGAGAAGTTCAAGGAGACCCGGATGAACGGCGCGACCGTCGGCTTCACCGACGACGACGGCAAGGGCGAGTACGACATCAAGGACGTGCCGCACGCCATGCGCCTGTCCACGTCGGGCACGTTCATCCACGGCAACTACTGGGGCCCGGACTCGATCTTCGGCTCCGCCAACACCAGCCACGGCTGCGTCGGTCTGAACGACGTCAAGGGCGCCGGCGACCCGAACCAGCAGGCCGCCTGGCTGTACGACCACTCGATCGTCGGCGACGTCGTGATCGTCAAGAACTCCAAGGACAAGACCATCGCCCCCAGCAACGGCCTCAACGGCTGGAACATGAGCTGGGCGGACTGGAAGGCCGGCTCGGAGGCCTGATCCCCGGCACGCACGCACGAGAACGGCGGCCCCCTCCACCAAGGAGCGGGCCGCCGTTCCGCGTCACCGTACGACTTCCTCCACACCCCACTGCGCCAGCAGCCGCAGCGCGTCCGCCGACGCCGACCCCGGCTCCGCCTGGTACGTGATGAGCATCAGGTCCGGGTCCCCGCCCGCCACCTGCATGCTCTCGTACGTCAGCGTCATCTCGCCCACCAGCGGATGCCGCAGCACCTTCGTCCCGTGCCCCTTGTCCGCGACGGTGTGCGCCGCCCACAGCGAACGGAACTCCTCGCTGCGCACCGACAGCTCACCGACCAGTGCCAGCAGCGCCGGATCCTCCGGATAGCAGCCCGCGTACAGCCGCAGCACGCTCACCACCTCGGTCGCCTTGCACTCCCAGTCCCGGTACAGATCACGCGCGTTGGGCCCCAGGAAGACCATCCTGGCCACATTGCGCTCGACCGGCTCCATCGCCTCGAAGTCGCCCATCAGGGCCCGCGCCATCCGGTTCCAGGCGAGGACGTCGAGCCGCCGGCCCACGACGAACGCCGGGATGCCCTCCATGGCGTCCAGCAGGTGCCGCAGACCGGGCCGCACCTGCTGAGGACGGGCGATGGCCGCCCGGTGCTGCCTCTTCTTCGCCGTCGGCTTCGCCAGATGCGTCAGATGCGCCCGCTCGGTGTCGCTCAGCCGCAGGGCCCGCGCGATCGAGTCCAGCACCTCCATGGACACGTTGCGGCCGTTGCCCTGTTCGAGCCGGGTGTAGTACGCCACCGACACCCCGGCCAGCTGCGCCAGCTCCTCCCGGCGCAGCCCGGGCACCCGGCGGTGGCGCCCGAACTCCGGCAGACCCACGTCCTCCGGCTTCAGCCGGGCCCGGCGCGAGCGCAGGAATTCGCTGAGTTCGGCACTGAGATCCATGCGTCCCGATTATCCCAGGTCGCACGTCCCTACGGACGGCTGTTCCTGTCCCTGCCAGTGGTAGGCACACTGGACGTAGGCAGAACAGGGGGCTGGGTGATGCCCGCGCCCTCACGCAGGCTGGGTCCATGACCACGAACGTGACCACCGTCCCCGCGTACGCCGCACCCGCCGCCGACGCCCCGCTGGAGCGCACCACCGTGCCGCGCCGGCCCGTCGGCGAGCACGACGTCCTCATCGAGATCAAGTACTCCGGCATCTGCCACTCCGACATCCACCAGGCCCGTGACGGCTGGGGCGAGGGCATCTTCCCGATGGTCCCGGGCCACGAGATCGCGGGCGTCGTCGCCGAGGTCGGCTCCGGGGTCAGCAGGTTCCAGGTCGGCGACCGGGTCGGCGTCGGCTGCTTCGTCGACTCCTGCCGCGAGTGCGCGTACTGCCGCCAGGGCCTGGAGCAGTACTGCGTCCAGGGCGGGACCGGCACGTACAACGCCCTCGACAAGAACGGCGAGCCCACCTACGGCGGCTACTCCAGCCACATCGTCGTCGACGAGAACTACACCCTGCGCATCCCCGAGGGCATCGGCCTCGACGAGGCCGCCCCGCTGCTCTGCGCCGGCATCACCCTCTACTCGCCGCTCGCCCACTGGCAGGCGGGCCCCGGCAAGAAGGTCGCGATCGTCGGCCTCGGCGGCCTCGGCCACATGGGCGTCAAGATCGCCCACGCGCTCGGCGCCGAGGTGACCGTCCTCAGCCAGTCGCTCAAGAAGCAGGAGGACGGCCTGAAGCTGGGCGCCGACCACTACTACGCCACCAGCGACCCGGCGACCTTCACCGAGCTGGCCGGCACCTTCGACCTGGTGATCTCCACGGTCTCCGCGCCGCTGGACTTCAACGCCTACCTGAGCCTGGTCAGGACGGACGGCGCCCTGGTGAACGTCGGCGCCCCCGAGGAGCCCGTCTCCCTCAGCCTCTTCTCCCTCATCGGCGGCCGCAAGACCCTCGCCGGCTCGATGATCGGCAGCATCGCCGAGACGCAGGAGATGCTCGACTTCTGCGCCGAGCACGGCCTCGGCGCGGAGATCGAGCTGATCCGCGCCGAGCAGATCAACGAGGCGTACGAGCGGGTGCTCGCCAGTGACGTGCGCTACCGCTTCGTGATCGACGCGTCGACGATCTGACGCCCGCGCCCGGTGCCGGGGCATGACCTACGGGGTAATCGACCCCGCAGGGCGTGCCCCGGCATGCTTGCGTCATGACCGCATACGCCATCGGAAACCTGCACCCGAAGCCCGTCCTCGACGAGGAGGTCTTCACCTACATGGAGCGCGTCCAGGGCACCCTGGACCCCTTCGGCGGCCGCTTCCTCGTCCACGGCGCACCCGCCCGTGAGGTCCCCGAGGGCGACTGGCCTGGCGCCGTCGTGATCATCGGCTTCCCGTCGTACGAGAACGCCCGCGCCTGGTACGACTCCGCCGCCTACCAGGCCCTGATCCCGCTCCGCACCCGCCACATGGCCGGCGACATCCTCCTCGTCGAGGGCGTGCCCGACGGGTACGACCCGGCGGCGACGGCCGCGACGATGCGGGCCGCGTCAGGCGACCCGGCCTGAACGGAGCTCCAGCCGCCGGCCGCCGAAGCCCGCGCGGAAGCGTTCGTCGTGGGAGACCGCGACCACCGCGCCGGGGAAGGCGGCCAGGGCCGCCTCCAGGTCCTCCACCAGGGAGAGCGCCACATGGTTGGTCGGCTCGTCCAGGACGAGCAGATCGGCCGGCCGGGTCACCAGCCGGGCCAGCTCCAGGCGGCGCTGCTGGCCGACCGAGAGCCGGGCCACCGGCACCGACAGGTCCTCCTCCCGGAAGAGCCCGAGGGCGAGCAGCTCCGCCGCGTACTCCTCGGGCGGACCGGGGCGCCCGGCCGCGTACTCCGTGAGCAGCGGCTTCGGGGACGGTACGGCGGGCAGCTCCTGGCGCAGCCGGCCCACCCGGCCCGAGCGGCCGACCGTCCCGCTGTCGGGGCGCAGATCCCCGGCGAGCACCCGGAGCAGGGTCGTCTTGCCGGCGCCGTTGGGCCCGGAGACGAGCAGCCGGTCCCCGGCCGAGATCCGCAGCTTGTCGATGCGCAGCCGCTCGCCGACGACGACGTCGACGAGCTCGGCGAGCGGCCCGTCGACGGGAACTCCTTCGGCGTCGGCGGCCGCCGACGCGATCCGGGCCGTGAAGCGCAGGGGTTCCGGTGGGGCCGGGACCGGGGACCTCCGCAGCTGCTCCAGCCTGACCCGGGCCGCCCTGACCTGGCCCGACAGCTTGTTCTCGTGCGAGCGGCGGTGCTTGCCGAAGCCCTGCCGGGGGTCCTTCCCCGACCCGGCGAGCCGCTGCCCGGCCGCCGCCACCAGCTCCTCCGTACGGGCCAGTTCCTCCCGCCACTCCTCGTGCTCCTGCGCCCGGCGGCGGCGGGCTGCGGCCTTCGCCGCGCGGTAGCCGGACCAGCCGTCGCCGTACCGGGTCACCGCGCGGGTGTCCCGGTCGACCTCCAGGATCGTGGTCGCCATGCCCTGGAGGAACGCCCGGTCGTGGGTGACCGCGACCACGGTCCCGCGGTGGGTGCGCAGCCGTGCCTCCAGCCAGTCGGCGGCGGCACGGTCGAGGTGGTTCGTCGGCTCGTCGAGGAGCAGCAGCTCGGCGCCCGAGGCGAGGACGCAGGCCAGGGCGAGCCGTGACTGCTCGCCGCCGGAGAGCGTCCCGACGCGGCGCTCGTACGGGACATGGCCGAGGCCGAGCCCGTGCAGGGCGGCGTCCACCCGGGCGTCGGCCTGGTAGCCGCCCCGTTCCTCGTAGCGGGCGGCGAGTTCCCCGTACGCGAGGAGTTCCTCGGGGGTGGCTGAGCCGAGGGTCTCCTCGGCGGCCCGCATCTCCCGTTCCATGGCGCGGAGTTCGGCGAGCGCCGCATCGACGGCGTCCCGCACGGTGTGCCCGGGCCCGAGGCCGAGGGTCTCGGCGAGCGTCTGGGCGAGACGTGCGACGCCGCCGGGGAAGCGGACGGTCACCTCTCCGGTGTCGGGCGCCTCGGCCCCGGCCAGGAGCCGGAGCAGGGTGGATTTGCCGGAGCCGTTCTCACCGATGACGGCGGCCTTCTCACCGGGGCGGACGGTGAGCGTGAGCTGGTCGAGGACGGAGCGGTCCCCGTAGGACTTGGAGACGTCTTTCAGGGTCAACTGGGCGCGGTCGCGCATGGGATCTTTCCCTGGGTGCTGGGGGCATTCGGGCCGGGGAAGGGACACCGGGACCACCACTGCCGTGCCCCGAGGGCGCCGGATCAGCGGGTCGGACCGTGTCCGCGGCCGGAATCAGAGAAAGAAGTAGAACGAACCCATGCCCCCGAGTGTAGCCAGCGGGAGTGCGGGACCGCCGTGGCTTCCACGGCGTAGTCGAGGAGCTCCGCGAAGCGGAGCCACTGGAGAAGGGGTACGTTCAGCGGCCCGTAGCCGGGGGTGAGGTGCCCGCGGATGCCGGCGACGATGTCGCCCGGCTCGTCCCGGCCGTCGACCCGTCCGAGGGCGGTGAGATAGGCCGCCGCGCAGGCGTCGAGACGGCCGTGCAGCTCCGCGAGCCGGTGCCCGAGGTCGTCGGGAAGCAGCGACGGGTCGGGGTGGGGGACCTCCAGGAACGCGCCACGGCGGTTCGCCACGGCGGCGACGAGCCCCAGGCGCGAGGGCCCGGCCCCACCGGGCCAGCGGGGCCGCCACGGCGACGCCAGGGGGCCGGCGCCACGAGGCGTACGGACACCGGCCGCCTTCTCCACGCGGCGGCGGGCCGCGAAGACCGCGATCTCCTCGATCCTGGCGGCGCGGCTCGCCTCCAGGATGTCGAGCGCGCGCAGCAGCGCGGCCGTGTCCCGCCGCAGATCCGGCGCGGGCACGGCCGTCGCGGCCAGATAGGCCCAGGTCGCGTGGAAGCCGAGCGGCCCGTACTCCGCGACGGCACACCGCAGGGCGCCGTGTCTGCGGGCGGGTGACGCCTGTTCGTCCCGCACCCGCCGCGCGTGGGTCCCGAAACTCACGATGAGGACGCGGACCGTCAGCCGTCGGCCTTCGCGACACCGATCGGGCAGGAGACGCCCGTGCCGCCGATGCCGCAGTAGCCCGCCGGGTTCTTGTCCAGGTACTGCTGGTGATATCCCTCCGCCGGGTAGAAGGCACGGCCCTCCGCCGGGAGGATCTCGGTGCTGATCGTGCCGTAGCCGGAGCCCGTCAGGACCTTCTGGTAGGCCTCGCGGGAGGCGTCGACGGTGGCCGCCTGGGCGGGGGAGTGGGTGTAGACGGCCGAGCGGTACTGGGTGCCCACGTCGTTGCCCTGGCGGAAGCCCTGGGTCGGGTCGTGGGACTCCCAGAAGAGCTTCAGGAGGGACTCGTACGAGACCTTCGACGGGTCGAAGACGACCCGGACGGCCTCGGTGTGCCCGGTCAGGCCCGAGCAGACCTCCTCGTAGGCCGGGTTCGGCGTGTAGCCGCCCTGGTAGCCGACGAGAGTGGTCCAGACGCCGTCGGTCTGCCAGAACTTGCGCTCGGCGCCCCAGAAACAGCCGAGGGCGAAGTCGGCGACCTCCAGGCCCTCCGGGTACGGGCCGAGGAGCGGGTTGCCGAGGACCGTGTGGCGCTCGGGAACGGCGAACTCCGGCTCGGGACGGCCGCGCAGGGCCTGCTCGGGAGTGGGGAGGACGGGGGTGCGGGACAGGAACATGCTGCATCTCTCCTCGACGGTCGGCAGTGGTCACAACGCAGACGGGCGGGGAGGGATTCCCCGAGGGTTCCTCAGGGGTCCCTCCCCGCCCGCCGGGGAGTCGCGGTCCGCCGCGCCGTCAGTGCGGCAGCGTCGCCGGATTGCCGCCGTTCGCCTCGTACCCCGCCACCGCCAGGTTCCGGACGACCGTGAACGCCGCCGCCGGGTCACCGCTCAGCGTCCACGGCACCGCGCCCACGTGCCCGTCGACCTTCACCAGCTGGTGCATGGCCTCCGCCCAGCGCTCGCCGCGCACCAGGAACCAGACGAGCAGATGGCGGACGTGCGCCAGCATCGGGTCGTCGGGCCGGGCCGAGTGCACCGCGTACAGCGCGCCGTCCATCGCCTTCGACACCACGGCCGTGCGGAAGAAGTCCTGGACGAGCACCACGTCCGGCACGTGCTCGTGGACCGCGAACAGCGGGAGCGCCGCGAGCAGCGAACCCCGGGGGGCGCGCGCCGCGGCCGTCGTCGCGAAGTGGTCGGCCTCCTCGCGGGAACCGTGCCACTTCTCGCACCAGTAGTGCAGGGCCGCGAGATGGGCGCCCATGTGCTGCGGCGCCCGGTCGATGACCCGCGCCCACACCTGGTCGAACTCCTCGTGGCTGTAGCCGAGGCCGCGGGCCACGGCGAGCTGCGTGATGTACGGGACGGGGTCGCCCGGAGCGAGCAGCGCCGCCTCCTCGGTGACCTTCCGCGCCTCCTCCAGGATGATCCGGAAGTCGTCGGTCCCCGCCGCCGAGGAGCGCCAGGCCTGCTGCACCAGGAACTCGCCGTGCACCGCGGCGCCGCCGGCGTCCTTCGGGGCCTCCGCCCGCCAGGTCCGCAGCCATGCGCCGCCGACGCCCGGCCGCTCCTGGAGTTCCAGGGACGCGGCGCCCGCGAACGCCTGGACGCGCTGCCAGCGCACCTCGCCGTCCTTGTCGGTGGCGGCGAGCAGCCGCGACGCGGCCCGCCAGTCCTGGGTGGCCTGGACGACGTCGAGGACGTGCAGGAGTTCGTCGTCCGCGCCCGGGAGCCGTACGTCCTGGTCCTCCTGACGTACGAATCCGTACGCCTCCGGGTCCGCCGCGTCCGGTGCGCCCGGCGCGACCTGGCGGATGCCGCCACCGCGGCGGCGCAGCAGGTAGGGGCCGAGGACGCCGAACAGCAGGCCCAGCGCGATCAGGAACCAGAGAATCTCCATGTGTCCATTGTCCAGGACGCGTGGTGAGACGATCGAGGCGCCCGGGGTCACTCGGGACTACGCTCCTGACACATGAGCGACCAGCACTCTCACCAGAGCTTCGAGACCCGCGCGATCCATGCGGGCAACACCGCGGACCCGCTGACCGGCGCGGTCGTCCCGCCCATCTACCAGGTGTCCACCTACAAGCAGGACGGCGTGGGCGGGCTGCGCGGCGGTTACGAGTACAGCCGCAGCGCCAACCCCACCCGTACGGCCCTCGAGGAGAACCTGGCGGCCCTGGAGGGCGGCCGGCGCGGCCTCGCGTTCGCGTCGGGCCTGGCCGCCGAGGACTGCCTCCTGCGCGCGCTCCTCGCGCCCGGCGACCACGTGGTCATCCCGAACGACGCCTACGGCGGCACGTTCCGGCTCTTCGCCAAGGTCGTGCAGCGCTGGGGCGTCGACTTCTCCGTCGCGAACACCTCCGACGTCGAAGCGGTGCGTGCGGCCGTCAACGACCGTACGAAGCTGATCTGGGTCGAGACCCCGTCGAACCCGCTCCTCGGCATCACCGACATCGAGGCGATCGCGGGCGTCGCGCGGCAGGCCGGCGTGAAGCTGGTCGTCGACAACACCTTCGCCTCGCCCTACCTCCAGCAGCCGCTGGCTCTCGGTGCGGACGTCGTCGTGCACTCCCTCACCAAGTACATGGGCGGCCACTCCGACGTCGTCGGCGGCGCGCTGGTGACGGCCGACGAGGCGCTCGGCGAGGAGCTCGCGTACCACCAGAACGCGATGGGCGCGGTCGCCGGTCCCTTCGACTCGTGGATCGTGCTGCGCGGCATCAAGACCCTCGCGGTCCGTATGGACCGGCACAGCGAGAACGCCGAGAAGATCGTCGAGATGCTGACCCAGCACCCGAAGGTCACCCAGGTCCTCTACCCGGGGCTCCCGGAGCACCCGGGGCACGAGATCGCCGCCAAGCAGATGCGTTCCTTCGGCGGCATGATCTCGTTCCGTGTGGAGGGCGGCGAGGAGGCGGCCGTCGAGGTCTGCAACCGTGCGCAGCTGTTCACCCTCGGTGAGTCCCTCGGCGGCGTCGAGTCCCTCATCGAGCACCCGGGCCGGATGACCCACGCGAGCGTCGCGGGTTCCGCCCTGGAGGTCCCCGCCGACCTCGTCCGCCTGTCGGTGGGCATCGAGAACGTCGACGACCTGCTCGCCGACCTGCGGCAGGCGCTGGGCTAGTCGCCGGTAAGGGCCGGGTGCGGGCTCCTGTCGGTACGTCCCGGGCACCTGTTCGTCCCGGGCACCTGTTCCTGCGGGCCGGGTGGGTGCTCCTGTCGTCCGGAGCGCCCGCCCGGCCCGTCGTGCGGGGTGCCGCTCGTTCAGGTGCCGGGCAGGGGCTCCTTCATCGAGGCCCTGATCTCCGCGCGGAGTTCGGGGCTGTCCGTGTGCTCGTGGACGGAGACCACGTGCTGGACGGCGGCCCGTACGAGCTCCTCCTCCTCGCCCGACATGTAGAGCGAGCAACCGGAGACACTCGGAGTGTCCCGGCAGTCGGTTGCTTTCCTGGCCATGACGACCTCCTGACGGGCCTGCGGACAGGCCCCTTCCTCCAGGCTAGGTCCGTCCTCACAAGCCGTCGAACGGCGGTGTGGTCTCCGCCGCGGGGGCTTCCCAGGGCTGTGCCACCGATGCCCAGAACACGAAGGCGAGCACCGCGAGGGCGAACAGCGTCCACGCGGCCCGTCGGACGACCCGGTTCCTCCGGAGCAGTCGGGAGCCGCGTTCCGCGGCCTCCCCGGCGAGGTCGCCGGGGACCGGTGGGTGCGGGGTGTCGAGCAGTCGCCTGACCGCCGCCTCCCTGTCCTCGTAGCGGCTCACGCGGCGGTCCTCCCGGAGGATCTTCCGGTCGGCGTCCCCGTGCTGCCCCGGGCCGCTCTCAGGGCGGACACCGCGCGGGCGTGGACGGCCCTGACGCGGGCCTCCGGCAGTCCGAGCAGGGCCGCGACCTGTTCCTCGGCGACCCCCTCGTACAGCCGGAGGACGAGGATGAGCCGTTCCTGCGGGTGGAGGGCGGAGAGGACCCCGCCCCGGCCGCCGTGGTGCCGCCAGGCGGTGCGGGCGAAGCGGGCGGTGAGCTCGCGCCGGGTGAGCTCGTACGGATCCTCGTCCCGCAGTCGCTCCCACACCGCGTAGGTGTGCGCGAGGGCGGCGGTCAGCAGGGCCCGGGCGTACGGGTTGCGGGCGCGGGTCTCGGCGGTGAGCAGGGTCGCGGTGTGCAGCAGCCGGCCCGCCGCCCCGGCCACGAACGCGTCGAATTCCCGGGTGCGGTAGGCGCGTTCGGCGCGGGGTCCGTTCCGCTGCTCTGCCACGTCCTCATCTGAGGACAGCGGCGGGTCGGGGTCAAGAGGTCTGCGCGGACTCGTTCGACCTCTCGGCCGTGCTCCCGGTCGTGGACGGGGGCGCCGACGGGGCCGCCGGTGCGGGCATCGCCGCGGCCGCGGACTCCGTCGCCGGTCCGCCCGTGTGCGCCGACTGCCGTGCGGACAGGGCGGTGTTGAAGCGGGTGAGCAGGGTGCAGAAGGACTCGCGCTCGTCCGGCGTCCAGCCCTCCGTGACCTCCACCATCAGCTGGCGGCGCGAGGAGCGGACCTCCTCCAGGCGGGCGAGCCCGCGCGGCGAGAGCTGGAGCACGACCGCGCGCCCGTCCTCGGGGTGCGAGGTGCGCTTCACCAGGCCGGTGTCGACGAGCGGTGCGACCTGGCGGGTGACCGTCGACGAGTCGATGCCCATGCCCGCCGCCAGGGCCTTCACGCCCATCGGGCCTTCCTGGTCAAGACGGTTGAGGAGCAGGTACGCGGCGCGGTCCATCGAGTTGCGGAGCTGCCCGGTGCCACCGAGGCGCGTCTGCTCGGCCCGGCGGGCGAAGACGGCCACCTGGTGCTGGAGGGCATCGAGGAGACCGGGGTCGAACTCAGTCGTCATGTCCTGAGATGTGGGCATGGCTGTGGGTCTCTCTCGTGCGGGGGTGGTCGGTTGGTGGGGGACAGAGTACGCGGCCCCGGGGAGGTCCGTACCGGGGCTGCGCAAACCCGCTGGAGCACCCGGTCACCGGGCGGCCACCAGGGCCGTGAGCTGCGAGACTTGCTGTCATGAGCTTCCGTACGCCAGACCCCTTGCACCGGCTGATGCTCGACGACGTACGGGGGGCGCAGAAGATGCTGTCCGGGGTGGCCAGGACGACCCCGATGGAGGGCAGCCGTCATCTGTCGTCGCTGGTGGGAGCGCCCGTCCACTTCAAGTGCGAGAACCTGCAGCGGACCGGTTCGTTCAAGCTGCGCGGGGCGTACGTGCGGATCGCCGGGCTGCGGCCCGAGGAGCGGGCGGCCGGGGTCGTCGCCGCCTCGGCGGGCAACCATGCGCAGGGTGTGGCGCTCGCCTCGCATCTGCTCGGTGTGCGCGCGACCGTCTTCATGCCGGTCGGGGCGCCGCTGCCGAAGGTCGCGGCGACCCGGGAGTACGGCGCCGACGTCCGGCTGCACGGCCATGTCGTGGACGAGACGCTGGCGGCGGCGGAGCGGTACGCGCGGGAGACCGGAGCCGTCTTCATCCATCCCTTCGACCACCCCGACATCATCGTCGGGCAGGGCACGGTGGGCCTGGAGATCCTGGAGCAGTGCCCGGAGGTCCGGACGATCCTGGTGGGCGTCGGCGGCGGCGGTCTCGCCGCGGGGGTCGGGCTCGCGGTGAAGTCGGTGCGCCCGGACGTGAAGGTGATCGGTGTGCAGGCCGAGGGCGCCGCCGCCTATCCGCCCTCGCTGGCGGCCGGACACCCGGTGGTGGTCGAGTCGCCGGTGACGATGGCGGACGGGATCAAGGTGGGGCGGCCGGGCGACGTGCCGTTCGCGTTGATCCAGGAGTACGTCGACGAGGTCCGTACGGTCTCCGAGGACGCGCTCTCCTCGGCGCTGCTGCTCTGCCTGGAGCGGGCGAAGCTGGTCGTCGAGCCGGCCGGCGCCAGCCCGGTCGCGGCCCTGCTCAGCGACCCGGGGTCGGTCGAGGGCCCGGTGGTGGCGGTGCTGTCCGGCGGGAACGTCGACCCGCTGCTGCTCCAGCGCATCCTGCGGCACGGCATGGCCGCGGGGGGCCGCTATCTGAGTCTGCGGCTGCGGGTCACGGACCGGCCGGGGGCCCTGGCGACCCTGCTCGCGGTGCTCACGGTCGCCGACGCGAACGTCCTGGACGTCAGTCATGTACGGACCGATCCGCGGCTGGGCCTGACCGAGGCGGAGGTCGAGCTGCACCTGGAGACGAAGGGTCCTGAGCACTGCCGCGAGGTGGCGGACGCCCTGCGGGACGCGGGATACACGGTGCTGGGCTGAGTCCCGGCCCGTCTCCGCCCGACGCATGATCATGTGTCCCAGGTCACACATTCACTGGGCGGGGCGGCTCGGGCGAACCTAGGATCGGTGGGAAAAGCCCGAACTCAACGTTCGTATCTCCCTGGGAGTACCCACATGCCAGGCGCGATCTACGCCGAGGGTCTGGTGAAGACCTTCGGTGACGTACGAGCTCTGGACGGCGTGGACCTCGACGTCCCCGAGGGCACCGTCCTGGGTCTGCTCGGTCCGAACGGCGCGGGGAAGACGACCGCCGTTCGCGTACTGACCACCCTCCTCCAGCCCGACAGCGGCCGGGCCGTCGTCGCCGGGATCGACGTCCTGAAGGACCCCGACGAGGTGCGTCGCAGGATCGGGCTCTCCGGTCAGTTCGCGGCCGTCGACGAGTACCTCACCGGCCGCGAGAACCTCCAGATGGTCGGACAGCTCTACCAGATGAGGGCGAAGGACGCGAAGGTGCGGGCCGACGAGCTCCTGGAGCGCTTCCACCTCGCCGACGCCGCCGACCGCACCGCGAAGACGTACTCCGGAGGCATGCGCCGCCGCCTCGACCTCGCGGCCGCCCTCGTGGTGTCCCCGCCGGTCATGTTCATGGACGAGCCGACCACCGGTCTCGACCCCCGCAACCGGCAGGGCCTGTGGGAGGTCATCAAGGAACTCGTCGCGGGCGGTACGACCCTGCTGCTCACCACCCAGTACCTGGAGGAGGCCGACCACCTCGCCCATGACATCTGCGTGGTCGACCACGGCAAGGTCATCGCGCGCGGCACCTCCGACCAGCTCAAGGCCCAGACGGGTGGCGAGCGGGTCGAGGTCGTCGTCCACGAGAAGCGGATGATCGGCGACGCCCGGGACGTGCTCGCGCGCTACGGCATCGCGGGCATCGGTCACGGCGAGGTGTCCGTCGAGGACCACACCCGCAAGCTCACGGTCCCCGTCGCCGGCGGTGCGAAGCTGCTCGCCGAGGTCATCCGCGACCTGGACGCGGTGGGTGTGGAGATCGACGACATCGGACTGCGCCGCCCCACCCTCGACGACGTCTTCATCTCGCTCACCGGCCACGCGGCCGAGCGGGAGGCGGAGGAGAACGGCGGGTCGGACGGCACGTCCCGGCCGGGCGGCGGCCGCGACGGCAGGCGCGTGAAGGAGGCGGCCGAGTGAGCACCATGAACGACTCCCTGGTGATCGCCCGCAGGAACCTGATCAGGATGTCCCGGATTCCCGAGATGATCCTGTTCGGCCTGATCCAGCCGGTGATGTTCGTGATCCTCTTCACGTACGTCTTCGGCGGCTCGATGAGCGTCGGCGGCAGCACCGCCCCGGACGTCTACAAGAACTTCCTGATGGCCGGCATCTTCGCGCAGACCGTCACCTTCGCCACGGCGGGCGCGGGCGCGGGCATCGCCGACGACATGCACAAGGGCCTCATCGACCGGTTCCGGTCCCTGCCCATGGCCCGGGGCGCGGTCCTCACCGGCCGCACCCTGGCCGACCTCGTGCAGACCGCGCTGACGCTGTTCGTGCTCGCGATCGTCGCGCTGATCATCGGCTGGCGGCCCGGTTACGCGGCGCCGACCAACTTCGGGAAGGTCATGGCCGGCTTCGCCCTGCTCCTCCTCCTCGGCTATGCCTTCACCTGGATCGGCGCCCTGATCGGCCTCTCGGTCCGCACCCCGGAGGCCGCGACGTCGGGCGGCCTGATCTGGCTCTTCCCGGTGACCTTCATCTCGAACGCCTTCGTGGACACCAGCAACCTGCCGGGCTGGCTCCAGCCCGTCGCGGAGTGGAACCCGTTCAGTGCGACCGTCCAGGCCTGCCGCAAACTCTTCGGCGATCCGGGCCTGTCACCGTCCGACGCCTGGCCGATGCAGTACCCGGTGTGGGCGTCGCTGATCTACTCCGTCCTGATCGTCGCCATCTTCCGGACCCTGTCCGTCCGCAAGTACCGGCGCGCGAACGGCTGAGCGCTCCACGCACCCGGAGCCGTCAGGGCAGGTACCCGGAGACGACGAGGCCGTCGGGGAGGGCGAGGAAGACCGCCCCTCCGGCGACCAGCGCGTCTCCGGTGGCCTGCGCGTCGAAGTCGTCCGGCACGTTGGCCTCGAAGCGTTCGAAGTCGTCATCGTCGGAGGGGCCGGCCGCGGGGGCGGAGACCACCTCGAACTTCCCCACCGTGATCACCCGGTCGCCCGCGAAGTAGATCCGCTGCGGGTCGCCCTCGGTCATCATCGGCAGCATCGACCAGCGCTTCCGGCCGCTCCGCAGGTCGTAGGTGGTCACGGTCTGCCCGTTCGTGACCGCCACCAGACCGTCCGCGTTCACGGCGGGGCCCGCCGTCACCCCCGAACCGAGGGACCGCCGGCGCTTCAGCGACCCGGCGTCGAGCACGGCCACCGAGCCGTCCGGGGTGCCCGAGCAGAGCACGCTGCCGCTCTTCTCGTGCACGGTGACCTCCTGGCAGCCCTCCGCCCCGCGCGCCGTCTCCTTGCCGGTCCGCGCGTCGAGCGCCACCGGCACGGTCCCGACGGGGACGTACACCCGTCCGCCCGCCGCCACCGGCTGCTCGGGGAAGCCGTCGAGCGGCGCCCGCCACAGCTCCCGGCCCACGCCCTTCCCGCTCCCGCCGAGCTTCACCGCCGTCACGAGGCCTCCGCCCGACCCGCCGTCGCCCTCGGTGGACGCCGTGTTCACGTAGGCGACGTGGAGGATGCCGTCGGCCAGGTCGGAGCCCTTCACCGCCCACGCGGCGCCGGGGCCGGGGAGGGTGCCCTCCTTCCGGCCGTCCAGAAGGCCGTACGCGACGGTCCCCGAGGCATCCGTGACGTACACCCGGTCGCCGACGACCGCCGGGTACTGCGGTGTGGAACGCAGCCCCTCGGCGTTGGTGCGCGCCGGGACCGACCACAGCTCACGGCCGTCCGCCGCGTCCAGCCCCACCAGCGCGCCGCCGGAGCCCGCGCAGACCAGCACCTTCGGGGAGAGGGAGCAGGCGCCGTCGGTCGCCGCCGTCCGCGCCATCCAGGGCGACCAGCCCGCAGGGCGGTGGCCCCGGTCCGTCGCCGCGGAGCCGAAGTCGTTGGTACGACCCTCCCCGCCGTACGGCAGGACGACCCGGCTCAGCGTCGCCGGGGTGGGGTTCCCCGTACCGGGCGCCCCGGGGGAAGCGCTGTTCGAGGCAGAGGGCCCCGCCGTCCCGCCGTCCTCCTCGCCGTCCCGGTTCACCAGCACCACGCCGGCCGTCGCCACGACGGCCACCGCCACCGCACCGGCCACGGCCGCGCCCCAACGACGGCGCCGCGGCTCCTCGGGGGCCACCGGCGCCGTCATCGGACGGTTCGGGACGGCGGTGGGGGAGTACGGCACCACCGGGCCGAGCGTCGGCAGGTCCGCCACGCCCGCGCCCGAGGCCGCCGCCTCACCGGCCGTCCGCGCCGCCTCCCCGTACTCGGCGAGCAGCGAGAGCACGCCGCCCGGCCAGGGGAAGGCCTCGGGGGCCGTCCCGCCACCGAGGAGCGACACCACCTCCGCCGCCGTGGGCCGCTCGGCCGGGTCGAGCCGCAGACAGCGCTCCACCACCGGCCGCAGCTCCTCCGGCACGCCGGTCAGATCGGCGTCCGCCCGGATGATCCGGTAGACCACCGCGGCCATCTCGTCGTCCTGGAAGGGCCCCCGGCCGCTCGCCGCGAACGCGAGGACCGCGCCCAGACAGAACACGTCCGACGCGGGCACCACCGCACGGCTGCCCGCCAGGTGCTCCGGCGACATGAACCCCGGGGAGCCCACGACCAGACCGGTCGAGGTCAGCGCCGTCGCCTCGAAGGCCTGCGCGATACCGAAGTCGATCAGCTTGGGCCCGGCAGTACCGAGCAGGACGTTCGCCGGCTTGAGGTCGCGGTGCAGCACCTTCACCGTGTGGACGCCGGCCAGGGCGGTGGCCAGGGCGGTCCCCAGGGCCCGTACCGTCGCGACGGGCAGCGCCCCGGACCGTACGACGGCCTCCGCGAGCGAGGGCCCCGGCACGTATTCCGTCGCCAGCCACGGCGAGGCCGCGTCGGCGTCCGCGTCCACGAGCCGCGCCACTCCCGGCCCGTCGACCGTCCGGGCCGCCGCGATCTCCCGCCGGAACCGGGTCCTGAAGTCCCCGTCGACCTCCAGATCGCTCCGTACGGTCTTCACCGCGACCATCCGGTACGGATCGGCCGTCGGCGCGTCCGCCCGGCAGGCGAGGTGCACCTCGCCCATGCCGCCCGCGCCGAGCCGGGCGAGCAGCCGGTAGGGGCCGACCAGCTGCGGGGGCCGTCCCGCGGGCAGGGCTTCCAGCACGGGACTACTCCTTCTCGCCGGGCAGGACGACGGAGGCGACCGCGCCCTTGTCGAAGACGACGTACGCGATGCCGCCCACCGGCAGCACCTCCGGCTCCCGGATCTGCCGGGAGACGAGGTCGCCGTAGTCCGGGTCGTGGTACTCCTCCTCGGCGCGCGGACCGGGGGCGCCCGGCACCGGGGTGACCTTCAGGTCTCCCGGTCTGCCGTCGGCGCCGAGCCGCACCGTGTAGAGCGCGGAGTAGTCGGCGTACACGACCTGGTCGCCGGCGAGCAGCGGCGACGACCAGCTCTGGGCCAGGCCGGACGGAGCCCGCTCGGCGGGGAACGAGGCGAGTGTCCCGCCGGTGCGCGGATCGAGGATCCGCAGGCCCCCGTCGAAGGTCACCACGGCCCGGGGGCCGACCGCCGTGGGGGCCACCGTGCCGAGGTCGCCCGGCAGCGACGCCTTCGGGGCGAGGGTGCGGGCGTCGAGGAGGTGCAGGGCCGTGTCGGTGTCGCTGCCCGACCCGGCTCCCGCGCAGTACGCCGACGCACCGAGCACCTTGATGTCCCAGCAGTCCTTGGCGTCGGGTTCGACCTGCCCGAGCTGGGTGCCGTTCCTGCCGTCGTACGACACGAGTCCACCCTGGCTGAGGGCGTAGACGACGCCCTTGGCGTAGGCGACGGGCTCGTACGCCCGGCGCTCGGCGAAGGAGGTCTCGCCGTTGGTGAGCTCCTTCGACCACAGCTCGCGTCCGTCGGCCAGGGAGAACGCCGTCAGCGCGGCCCGCACGTGCAGGGCGTCCTCCGCCACGTTCGTCGCCGCGAAGACGATCCCGTCGGCGACGACGGGCCGGGTGGCCCAGAAGCCCTGCGGGCCCGCGGCCGGCTTCTCCCAGCGGACCGCCCCCGTGCGCGCGTCCCGGACCTGGAGGGAGCCGTCGGCGACGAGGACCGCGCTGCCGTCGTGGACCGTGGGCGCCGTGGCGGCCCCGGCCGTGAAAGGGAACCCCTTGCCGGTGACGTAGGTCTCGCCGGGGGTGTCCCTGGCGGCCGGGACGTCCCACAGCTGCCTGCCGCTCGCCGGATCCAGCGCCTCGTACCGCCCGTCCGTGGTCCGGCAGACCAGCACCTTCTCGCCGGCCGAGCAGCCGAGCGCCGGGGCGCTGAGCTTCGCCTGCCAGGGCTTCCAGCCGGCCGGCCGCTGGGCGGAGTTCTGCGGGACGACGCCGGAGGAGTCGGCGAGGCCCCGACCGTCGACGCCCGGGATCCGGGGTGCCGGCGGTGCGGCGGGCGGCGCCGCCTTCGGGGGCTGCGGCTTCCCCGGCCCGCCCTCCGGCCACAGCAGGTACGTGCCGAGGCCACCGGCCACGACGGCCAGGGCCACGGCGGCCGCGATCAGCCGGACCCGGCGCCGGCGGCCGGTCGGGTCGCTCGCGTCGGTCCCGGAAGCCCCATCAGTCCCGAGAGCCCCGGCTCGCGCCGAGCCCGGTGCCTGTGTCGCCGCGGAGTGCAGCCCGGGTGCCGCGGGCCGCGCGACCGGGTCCCCGGGGCAGGCCGGGACCGCCGGGGCGGCCTCAAGGAGCGGCCCGCCGGAGGCGACGAGCTGGGCGAGCTCCGTCCCGTACTCGCCGATGTGGTCCCGTACCGTACCGGGCCACGGGAAGACCTTGGGCGTGCCGCCGCCGAGCAGCTCCGCGAGCGCCTCCGGTGTCGGCCGGTCCGCCGGGTCCAGGGCCAGGCAGGCGGCGACGACGTCGTGCAGCTCCGCCGGGACCCGGGCGAGGTCGGCCTCGGCCTGGGAGACCCGGTAGAGGACGGCGGCGAGCGGCCCGTCGCCGAAGGGGTCCTCGCCGGTCGCCGCGTAGCAGAGCAGCGAGCCGAGGCAGAAGACGTCGGACGCGGCGGTCACCCGCCGGGCGCCGGCCACGTGTTCGGGCGACATGAAGGAAGGGGTGCCGACCATCAGGCCGGTCGCGGTCATGGTGGTGGCCGTGCTGCTGCGGGCGATGCCGAAGTCGATGAGGCGGGGTCCGTCGACGGAGAGCATGACGTTGCCGGGCTTGAGGTCCCGGTGCAGGACCCCGGCCCGGTGCAGGTCGGCGAGGGCCCGTGCGACGCCGGTGCCGAGTGCGCGGACGGTGTCCACGGGCAGCGCGCCGCCGCGCCGGACGGCCTGCGAGAGGCTGGGCCCCGGGACGTACGCGGTGGCCAGCCAGGGCACCTCGGCGTCGGCGTCACCGCCGAGCGGGGCGGCGGCGTACGGGCTGTCGACGAGCGCGGCGACCCGGATCTCCCGCCGGAAGCGGTCTCGGAAGGCGGGGTCGCCGGCGACGTCACGCCGCACGGTCTTCACGGCGACGAAGGTGCCGTCCGCGCCGGAACCGCCCCGTCCGAGGAAGACCTCGCCCATTCCGCCGGCCCCGAGCCTGGCGAGCACTTCGTACGGTCCTATCAGGCGCGGTGCGCCCTCGCGCAGTGGTCCCAGCACTTCGCCATCCCCCTTGTGACGCGATGTCAGGCCGCATCATGCCTCATCACCACAGGACGTGTGCATGCAGCACGAAGGGCCGGCCCCGGTGGGGGCCGGCCCTTCGTGGAGAGCTGTGCCTCAGCCGTTGTACGGCTTCGCGCTGAGGATCTTGACCGTGGCCTTCTTGCCGTTCGGCAGCTCGTACTCGGCGTCGTCACCGGCCTTCTTGCCGTTGACGCCGACGCCGAGCGGCGACTGCGGCGAGTAGGTCTCGATGTCGCCGCTCGCGTACTCGCGGGAGGCGAGCAGGAAGGTCATCGTGTCGTTCTCGTCGCCGTCGAACGCGATCGTGACGACCATGCCCGGCTCGACGACGCCGTCGTCCGCCGGGGCCTCGCCGACCTTGGCGTGCTCGAGGAGCTGGGTCAGCTGCCGGATGCGGAGCTCCTGCTTGCCCTGCTCTTCCTTGGCCGCGTGGTACCCGCCGTTCTCGCGCAGGTCCCCCTCTTCGCGGGCGGCGGCGATCTTGATGGTGATCTCCGTGCGCGCGGGACCAGACAGGTACTCAAGCTCGTCCTTGAGCTTGTTGTACGCCTCCTGGGTGAGCCAGGTGACGTTGTCGCTGGTCTGGGTCACAGGTGCTCCTCGTAGGTACTGGGAATACAAAGCATCGCCCTACACGGGAAAGCTCTGCTGTCCCGGGTGGGCGAAACCACGAGCCTAACAATGAGTGGCGAAAAGCGGGAGGACATAACCATCGGGATGGCGTCACCCCAGGTCACCGGGGTGACTCGCCGGGACTCGACACCCGGTCCCTACCCACCGCTACCGGGCCGTACACCCCATGAGCTCCGCACTGGTCGCGCGGGCGGTGGTGCGCAGCGAGTAGACGCGGTCGACCCGGCTCGCGGTCTCGTCGACCCGGACGTCCTTGCGGGCCACCTCGGCGCCGTCCTCGGAGCGGGAGCGCAGGGTACAGACGCCCTTGACGCCCTCGTCCTTGCGGATCTCCAGGTGTACCTGGACCTCGGTGGAGCTCACCACGTCGAACTTGATCATCTCGGCGCTGATCTTGCTGTCGACGACGTAGTGCCAGCCGAACCAGCCCAGGAGGCCGAGGAAGAGGACGCCGAGCACCGCGCCCGTGATCTTGAGCTTGCGATCGGCCGCCTCGTCCGCGGAGCGTCCGTAACGCCCCTCGGGCAGCTGCTCTCGCACCGCGCTCATGATCGATCCTCTCGAAGCCGGGGGTGGCGGAATTTTCACTCCCCCGATTCCGTCACTATAGAGACCACCCTCCGCGTCGAATCACTGAGGATCGAGTCTTGACTGAGCAGCTGCGACTGATGGCCGTTCACGCCCACCCCGACGACGAGTCGAGCAAGGGTGCGGCCACGATGGCCAAGTACGTGTCCGAGGGGGTGGACGTCATGGTCGTGACGTGCACGGGCGGCGAGCGCGGCTCGGTCCTGAACCCCCAGCTCCAGGGTGACGCCTATGTGGAGGCGAACATCCACGAGGTGCGCCGCAAGGAGATGGACGAGGCCCGCGAGATCCTCGGCGTCTCCCAGGAGTGGCTGGGCTTCGTCGACTCGGGCCTGCCCGAGGGCGACCCGCTGCCGCCGCTCCCCGAGGGCTGCTTCGCGCTGGAGGACGTCGACACCGCGGCCGGGGAACTGGTCCGCAAGATCCGCTCCTTCCGTCCGCAGGTCGTCACGACCTACGACGAGAACGGCGGATACCCGCACCCCGACCACATCATGACCCACAAGATCACGATGGTGGCCTTCGACGGTGCGACCGACACCGAGAAGTTCCCGGAGGCCGAGTTCGGCCCGTCCTGGCAGCCCCTGAAGCTCTACTACAACCAGGGCTTCAACCGTCCCCGCACGGTCGCCCTGCACGAGGCCCTCCTCGCCCGCGGGATGGAGTCCCCGTACGGCGAGTGGCTGGAGCGCTGGAAGGAGTTCCAGCGCGCGGAGCGGACGCTGACCACCTTCGTGCCCTGCGCCGACTTCTTCGAGATCCGCGACAAGGCCCTGATCGCCCACCGCACCCAGATCGACCCCGACGGCGGTTGGTTCCGGGTCCCGATGGAGATCCAGAAGGAGGTCTGGCCGACGGAGGAGTACGAGCTCAGCAAGGCGCTGGTGCCGACCTCCCTCCCCGAGGAAGATCTCTTCGCGGGCATCCGCGACAATGCCTGACATGAGCGCACACCTGGCACTGACCCAGCTTGTCCCCTTCGCCGCCGAAGAGCTGGACGAGAACAAGGTGACCCCCGGCGTCCTCGGCTTCGTCGTCTTCGCGGTGCTGGCCCTCGCGGTCTGGCAGCTGATGAAGTCGATGAACCGCCACATGGGCAAGGTCTCCTTCGAGGAGGCCCCCGACCCGGCCGCCGCCCCGGAGACCCCGGCCGGCGCCGCCGGCAAGTAGCAGACCGCCCCCGGGCCCGTACCCCAGTGGTACGGGCCCGGGGGCGACGTCTTCCGGAGGCGGGCTACCCCACCGGCACCCCCAGGACCTCCCGGGCGTGCCGGTGCGGCACCATGCCCAGGTCCCAGGCCTGCCAGGGCGTCGACGGATGGATGCCCCGGCCCAGGACCACCGCGTACGCCTCGGCGCAGTCGTCGAGCCGCGGGTCGCGCGCCGGATGCCGGTCCGCGATCAGCGCCGCGAGCTCCTCGCGCGCCGTGACCGTCCCCGGCTCCGGGCTCCCCGGCACCGCGTGCGGGAGCAGCGTGCAGCGCAGGAAGCGGGCCCAGTCCGCGCCCCGCCGGTCGCCGTACGTGCCGAACAGCGCACAGGCCTCGTCGCACAGCCCGAGCGCCTGCGGCACCCGCGCGTTCCCGGCGTCGATGATCGCCAGCTCCAGGGAGGTCCAGGCCTCCCCGTGCGGCACCCCGATCCGGTGGAAGTCCGCCCGCGCGTCCACGAGCAGCTGCCGGGCGAAGCCCGAATTGCGCAGACCGCCGGTGCGGGCCGCGAGCTGGTCGCGGGTGACCCGCCCCGAATGGTGCCGGGCACTGGCCAGCCCGTACACGTCCCGCATCCGCGAGAACATCGTCCGCGCCCTGCCCAGCTCCCGTACCGCGTCGTCCCGGTCGCCGCGCTCCTCCAGCGCATGGGCCAGGTGGAACAGCGTCCACGCCTCCCCGCGCGCGTCCTCCTGCTCCCGGTGCCGGGCGAGCGCCCCGCGCAGCCCCTCGACGGCCGGTTCGGCGTCCCCGGCGGCGAGCCGCGCCCTGGCCAGCTGGGTCAGCGCCCAGGCCTCGCCGCGCCCGTCGTGGATCCGCCCGTAGCCGTCGAGGGCCTCCCGCAACCCGGCCTCGGCGCCCGGCACGTCGCCCCGCAGCAGCAGCACCTGGCCCCGCTGGAAGTGCGCCCACGCCTGGCCGTGAGGGGACTCGTGCTCCCGGTGCAGCGCGAGCGACCGGTCGAGCAGCGCCGTCGCCTCCGCCAGGTTCCCCCGGTCCCGCTCCACGGCCGCGAGCGCGTGCAGCGTCCAGCCCCGGTCGGCGGCGAGCGCCGCCGGCTCCTGGAGAGCGAGCGCCTCCCGCAGCCGGGCCGCCGCGTCCGTGAGCCGGCCCTGGTGGTGCAGGGTGATGCCGAGCGAGCAGAGCGCGAGCGCCGCCCCCGGGTCCTGATGGGCCTCCTGGTAGAGCGACACCACGGACGTCAGGGTCGTCCGCGCCTTGTCGAGCTCGCCGAGCTGCCGGGCCGCGATGCCGGTCCGCCACTGCACCGAGCGGGACAGCTGGCCCTGCCCGACGGACTCGGCCAGCTCGTTGATCTCGCCGAGCCGGTAGAGGTCGCCGCGCAGCAGGCAGTAGTCGCAGAGCGCGCCCAGCAGATCGAGCACGGTCTGCTGGTCCACGCCCTCCGTGTGCCGCAGGGCCGCCGTGATGAAGCTGGACTCCTCGTCGAGCCAGCTCAGGGCCGCCTCGAGGGAACCGAAGCCGTGCCCGTCGAAACGGTCGGCGCGGGTCGACATCTTGCCGTCGACCATCCGGATCACCGCGTCCGCGAGCTCCGCGTAGTTCCGTATCAACCGTTCCTGCGCCGCCGCGATCTCCGCCGTGTCCTCCTCGTCGAGAAGCCGGGCCGCCGCGAAGCCGCGGACCGCGTCGTGCAGCCGGTACCGCTCCCCGCGCACCGGGGCGAGGAGCCCCGCGCCGGACAGCTCCCGCAGCAGCCGGGCGCCCTCGGCGCCGCTCCCGTCGAGCAGCGCGGCGGCCGCCGCGGCGCCGAGGGAGGCCCGCCCGGCGAGCGACAGCCGCCGGAGCAGCCGCCGCGCCTCGTCGTCGAGATCGACGAAGTACCGGGCCCACAGGGCGCGTTCGACCGGGACGTCGCCCCAGCCCGGTCGGCCGAGCACCTCCGCGAGCTCGTCCACGGACCGCCGCCCCAGCAGGGAGCCCGCCGCCCGCAGCGCCAGCGGAAGCCCGCCGCACAGCTCCCGGATCCGGTCGAGCGCCTCCGCGTCGTACGGGCCGGGGTCCGACGCCCCGCCCGCCGCCCGCAACAGCTCCTCCGCCCCGCCCGCGTCGAGCGCCGCCACCGGGAGGACGTGTGCGGCCACGTCCCCCAGGTCCAGCGGCTCCCGGCAGGTCACCAGGACCAGACTCTCGGAACGCTCCGGCAGCAGCGCCCGTACCTGGGCCGCGTCCACGGCGTCGTCCAGGATCACCGTCACCGGCACGCCGGTCAGCTGCCGCTGGTACAACTCCGTCAGCCGCGCCACCTGTTGGTCCGCCGTGGCGCCCTCCCGGAAGAGGAGCCGCTCACGCGGGGCGCCGAGCCGGTTGAGCAGATGCAGCAGCGCCTCCCGGGTCGCGAGGGGCCGCTCACCGCTCGCGCCTCCCCGCAGGTCCACCACGCACGCGCCGCGGAACTGGTCGCGGAGCGCGTGCGCCGCCCGTACGGCGAGCGCCGTCCGCCCGGACCCGGGCTCGCCGTGCAGCAGGACCACCGTCGGCCGGGTCTCCGCCGAGGCGCGCCCCGTCTGCACCCACCGGGTGATCCGGGCCAGTTCCTCCCGCCGCCCGGCGAAGTCCCCGCCGGGGTCCGGCAGATGCCCGAAGGAACGCTCCAGTACGGCCCGGCGCCGGGCCGCCGCACTCCGGTCGGCCCCGCGCAGCCGCTCGGGCCGCGACGCCACCGCCCGTCGGTCCCAGGAGGACCGTTCCTCCCGGCCGTCCGGCAGCGGGCCCCGCCCGCTCCCGGCACCGGACCCGCCGGACGCGAGGGGCCGGTCTCCCGCGTCCCCCGGGGGTGCGTCCCCGCTCCCACCGGCGAGCGCCACCCGCTCCCGCTCCAGGAACGGGCGTACGCCCCGTACCTCCAGAGCCGTCAGCCACCGCACCCGGGCCGCCTCGACGGCACCGTCCGGCGCCGCCGTCGGTGCGGTCTGCCCGGCGCGCCCTCCGGTGGCCCTCAGCACCGTCGCCGCCGCGCCCGCCACCGCCACGACCGCGCCGGCGCCGAGCGCCGTCCCCGTCGTCGTACCGAGCGCGAGGTCCGCGCCGACCGCGGCGACGGCCGCGACCCCGGCGACGAGCGCGGGACCGCCGAACACCGGACCGGAGGAACGGTCCGCCGCGCTCCGGGCGCCGGTCTCCCCCTCCGCCACGGCCCTCGCGTACGCCGCGTACTCCTCGCCCGCGTCCGCCGCCATCGAGTCCAGCGCGGCCCGGCCCCGGGCGAGCAGGGTCTCCGCGTCCGCCCGGCCCCCGGAGCTCCGCAGCTCCTCCTCCACCGCCCGCTCCCACAGCCGCTCAGCCTCGACCCGATGGCTGTCCCGCATGTGCGTCCCCCTCCGCGCGTGCCCGTCCGTCCCGTCCCTGAGGCCCAGTCAGGCCCCGTACCGTGCGCGTCCAGTGTGCTGCGCGGGACGCGAAGGCGCGAGAGCGGAACGAGGAGGGGGACGGCTGCGGCAGGACGGCCCCGGTCCCGAGCACGTCGACACCGGCCGCGCTCCACGAGCAGGCCCCCTGGGCTACGCTGGCGAAGATCCGCCCGAGGGCGCGGATCGCGCATCTGGAGGTGACGGGCGTCGACGGGTCGTACGCGGGAGAGCCCTGCACCGCGGGCTCGCGGGAGTCACCGGTCGTTCCGGAGCGGCGGTGAGCGACGTGCCGGCGATCGCCGCGCGGGACGCCACCGTGGTCCTGGACGGGACCACCCTCCTCGCGCCGACGACGTTCGAGGTGATGCCCGGCGCGTTCTGGTGCCTCACCGGGAGCAACGGCTCCGGGAAGACGACCCTCCTGCGGGCCTTCCTGGGGAGCCGGAGGCTGACGGACGGCGCCGTCCTCGTCCGCGGCGAGCCCGTCGACCTGGCCAGGCCCCGGCACCGGCGCCTGCTGGCCTCCCTCGTCGAACCGATCCCCGTCGCCCGTGACATGACACTGCGCGAGCAGGTGACCCTGGTCGCCGCCTCCTGGTACGGCAACACCACGGCGACCACCGAACGCGCCGACGAGATCACCGGGCGACTGGGGCTCACCGCACTCGGCACCCGCTTCCCCTCCCAGCTCTCCTCCGGCCAGCTCCAGCTCTTCAACCTCGCGCTGACCCTGGTCCGCCCCGCCGACGTCGTCCTGCTCGACGAACCCGAGCGCCATCTCGACGCCGATCGCGTCCGCCTCGTCGCCGCCCTGCTCGCCGAGCGCGCGGAACAGGGGACGTCGTTCCTGGTCGCCACCCATGAGTCCGCCTTGGTGGAGGCCTGCGACGGCGTCATGGAGCTGGGATGACCACGGACGGCATCACCGCGGTCGACGCCGACCCCAGGGACCGCGTCCACGCCGTACGGCACCGGTACGCCCGCCGCGGCGACCGCGCCACGGTGCAGGACCGGGCCTACACCGTCTACCTCGGGGTCATCCTCGGCGCCGTCTACGTGGCGCCCGTCGTCCACCTGGTGCGCACCACGGAGGTGCTCGTCTCCCTGCCGTCCGCCGAGGCGGCGACCCCCGTGGCGTGCCTCGCCGCGGCGGCGGCGGTCTGGGGCGCGCAGCTCACCGGGCGGTTCTGGGGACCGCTGGTGCTCAAGCCGTTCCTGCTGCACGTGTTCATGTCGACGGACCTGTCCCCGACGCACTACCTCGGCACGATCGCCCGCCGCCGGCTCACGTACGCGGGACTCGGCACGCTCCTGGCGGTCTGCACGGCGGCGTTCCTCGCGACCGACCTGTTCGACGACCCCGGAAGCGCGCTGCTGCCTCAGGGCCTGGCCGTCGCGGCGGGCATCGGCGCCGTCGCCCCCGTGGCATGGCTGTGGGGCCAGGTCCGGACGGTGCGCGAGAACGCCCTGGTCGCCGCCGCCGTGGCCGTCGCGGCGGCCGTCGTGGCACTGCTCGGCCGGACCGCCCTGCCGGGCGGGGGCGGCCCGTGGCTCGTCACCGCCGTGCTCGCCGTCGCGGCCGCCCTGCTCGGCCGGTCCGCCTTCCGGTCCGTCCGTACGGTCGACCTCGCCCGGCTCGCACGCGACGCGGCACGTGCCGCCGAGGCCCAGACCTTCGCCTGGACCGGCACGCTCCACCACGCGCTCGACCTGTACCGCCCGCAGCCGCGCGGGCTCACGTCCGCCCTGACGCGCCCGGACGGGCGGCTGCGCGGTCACCTCGCGCAGGGGGCGGTCCGCGCGGTCCGCACCCGGGGCCGCGCGCTCGCGGCCGCGGTGTTCCTGCCGGCCGGCGGCGTCCTGCTGACGCTCGGCGTCGCCGAGCCGGACGCCCGGCTCGCGGCCCCGTCCTGGACGGCGGGCGCGGTCGGCGTGTACCTGGGGTCCGGGTGGGTCGGCGAGAACTGGCGCGGACTGCGCGACGAGCTGACCCTGGCCCCGCTGCTCGGCGAGTGGTGGGGCGGGCTGCTCGCCCGCACCCTGGCCTGGCCGGTCGTCGCCGTGGCGGTCCCGGTGGGGCTCGCGAACGCGGTCACCCTCCTGGCCCGGTGGCCGCTCCAGGGCGGCGGACCGGCCGACGCGGTACTGCTCGCGGCGGGGTCGGTGGTGCTCGCGCTGGGCGCCAGGTTCCTGCGCGAGACGAAGACGAACCTGCCCGTGGAACTGCTGCTTCCCCTCATCACACCGCTGGGCGACCTCTCGGCCCTCCGCGTCTTCGTGTGGCAGTTCGACGGGCTCGTCGTCGTCCTGGCCGGCGTCCTCGTGATGAACGGGATGCCGTCCGCGTCCGGCGCGGCCCTGACCGCCCTGGGTGTGGCGGCCTGCTGCGCCTGGGCGGGCCTGCGCCGCACCGGCTGGTCCGTCCGGTCCTTCGTCACCCGCCTCGGCCGGGTGTAGCGACGGCCCGCGGGAGTGGCCCCCGGTCCGCCGGGGGCAGGGGTCCCGCGCGACTCCGGGGCGGCAGGGCAGGATGGACACCATGGCGAACCGACTGGCCCATGAGACCTCCCCGTACCTCCTTCAACACGCCGACAACCCGGTCGACTGGTGGCCGTGGTCGGCCGAGGCCTTCGAGGAGGCCCGGCGCCGCGACGTCCCCGTGCTGCTCAGCGTCGGCTACAGCTCCTGCCACTGGTGCCACGTCATGGCGCACGAGTCCTTCGAGGACGACACCACCGCGGCCCTGGTGAACGAGAACTTCGTCGCCGTCAAGGTCGACCGCGAGGAGCGCCCCGACGTCGACGCGGTCTACATGGAGGCCGTCCAGGCCGCGACCGGCCAGGGCGGCTGGCCGATGACCGTCTTCCTCACCCCGGACGCCGCCCCCTTCTACTTCGGTACGTACTTCCCGCCCGAGCCCCGCCACGGCATGCCCTCCTTCCCGGAGGTCCTGGAGGGCGTCAAGGGCGCCTGGGCCGACCGGCGCGACGAGGTCGGCGAGGTCGCGGAGCGCATCGTGAAGGACCTCGCGGGCCGTTCCCTCGCGTACGGCGGCGACGGCGTCCCCGGCGAGGAGGAACTCGCCCAGGCCCTCCTCGGCCTCACCCGCGAGTACGACGCGACCCACGGCGGCTTCGGCGGCGCCCCCAAGTTCCCGCCGTCCATGACCCTGGAGTTCCTGCTCCGCCACCACGCCCGCACGGGCTCCGAGGGCGCCCTCCAGATGGCCGCCGACACCTGCGAGGCGATGGCCCGCGGCGGCATCTACGACCAGCTCGGCGGCGGCTTCGCCCGCTACGCCGTCGACCGCGCCTGGGTCGTGCCCCACTTCGAGAAGATGCTGTACGACAACGCCCTGCTCTGCCGGGCCTACGCCCACCTGTGGAAGGCCACGGGCAGCGACCTGGCCCGCCGGGTCGCCCTGGAGACCGCCGACTTCCTGGTCCGTGAACTCCGCACCCCCGAGGGCGGTTTCGCCTCCGCGCTCGACGCGGACAGCGCCATCGCAGACGGATGGGGGCACCCCCAGGCCGAAGGCTCTGGGGGAGGCACCGGCAGGCACGTCGAGGGCGCCTACTACGTGTGGACCCCGGCGCAGCTCACCGAGGTCCTCGGAGCGGAGGACGCCGCCCTCGCCGCCGCCCACTACGGCGTCACCGAGGACGGCACCTTCGAGCACGGCAGTTCCGTCCTCCAGCTTCCGCAGGAGGCGGGCCCGGCCGACGCCGACCGGATCGCCTCGATCGCCGCCCGGCTCCTCGCCGCCCGCGAGGAGCGCGAGCGCCCGGGCCGTGACGACAAGGTCGTCGCCGCCTGGAACGGTCTCGCGATCGCCGCCCTCGCCGAGACGGGTGCCCTCTTCGACCGCCCCGACCTCGTCGAGCGCGCCACCGAGGCCGCCGATCTCCTCGTCCGGGTCCACATGGACGAGTCCGCCCGCCTCACCCGTACGTCCAAGGACGGCCGGGCCGGCACCAACGACGGTGTCCTGGAGGACTACGCCGACGTCGCCGAGGGCTTCCTCGCCCTCGCCGCCGTCACCGGCGAGGGCGCCTGGCTCGACTTCGCCGGCTTCCTCCTGGACCTCGTCATCGACCGGTTCACCGCCGAGGGAGGCGCCCTCTACGACACGGCCCACGACGCCGAGGCCCTGATCCGCCGCCCGCAGGACCCCACGGACAACGCCGCCCCGTCGGGCTGGACGGCCGCGGCCGGCGCGCTGCTCTCGTACGCCGCGCACACCGGCTCGGACGCCCACCGGGCCGCCGCCGAGGGTGCCCTCGGCGTGGTCAAGGCCCTCGGCCCGCGCGCGCCCCGCTTCATCGGCTGGGGCCTGGCCGTCTCCGAGGCCCTCCTCGACGGGCCACGGGAGATCGCCGTGGTGGGCGCCCCCGGCGACGAGGCCTTCCGGGAGCTGTGCCGTACCGCGCTGCGTGCCACCGCCCCCGGCGCGGTGCTCGCCTTCGGCGCCCCCGACAGCGAGGAGTTCCCGCTGCTGAGGGACCGTCCGCTGGTGGCCGGTGCTCCCGCCGCGTACGTGTGCCGTCACTTCACCTGTGACGCGCCGGTCACCGACCCGGACGCGCTCCGCCGGAAGCTCTGAGGCCTCCGGAACGGGGACGGCCCCGCTACCCCTCCGAGGAGGGGCGGCGGGGCCGCGCCGTGCCGGGCGTCGTCGCTCAGCTGTTGCCGGCGCCGTTGCCGGACAGCACGGGGATGTCGCTGAGGATGTGCGACAGCGGCTCGTCACCCTTGGCCTGGGTGGAGTTCTCGGTGCACTGCTGGTTCTGCGGGGAGGACAGGACGTTGACGTCCTGGACCGCGATCGGGATGAGGCCGATGAGCGAACCGGCGTTGACCTTGGCCGGCAGGCCGACGCACGGCTTGTTCAGGGAGCCCTGAACGAGCGCGAACTGCGGGCTCATGTTGCCGTGGGTGGCCGAGTTGCCGAACTCCTGGTGGGCGCCGTTGCCGCTGAGCGACGTGGTGCCGCCGTCGTCGGCGATGGCGAGCGCCTGTCCGGCACCCGCCGCCGTCGCGCCGAGCACCGACGCGGCCACAGCAGCCGTAGCCAACAGCTTCTTCATTGTTCAGGCCTTTCGGATCGTGGCCCGCTGAGTGCCGAGCCGTGCTGATCAACTGGTCAGCGGTGCGGAGGTTCCGCGAAGTCCACCGGACGGACTACGGGCAGATGAGCGAAGCCCCGGTAGCCGGCCGGTAGGTGGCGGCGGAGACCTGGCTGGGCGCGACCTCGTCGGCCGCGGGCAGCGGCCGGTCCTCGCGCAGCCGCCGGAAGACCTCGGCCGCACCTTCCTCGTCCCAGGCGAGGGTGGACCCGACACCGGCGATGTCCGGGTTGAAGCCGCGTACGGGCACGGTGGCGAACTCCGTACGGTCCGGGGGCAGGTCCCGCAGCCGAGCGGCGAGCCTGAGCAGCTCGGCCGTGGAGATCCCCCGCTCGGCCGTGCCCGTGCCGCGCAGGGTCTCCGCGAAGTCCCGCAGCCGGCCGGGGTCGTCGAGGATGCCCTCGCGGAGCCGTTCCAGGGTGTTCACCACGAACTTCTGCTGCTTCTGGATGCGGCCGAAGTCCATCTGGCCGTCGGCCTTCCGCGACCGCACGTACTGGAGCGCCTCGCCGCCGCCGACCGGCTTGGTCCCGGGCTGCAGGTCGATGCCGGTGGCCGGGTCCTTGAGGGCCTTCTCCGTACAGACGGGGACCCCGCCGTCGACGCGGTCCACGGTGTCCATGAAGCGCCGGAAGTCGATCTCCAGGTACCGGTGGACGGGCAGCCCCGTCATCGACTCGACGACCTCCACCGCGAAGGAGGAACCGCCCTCCGCCCAGGCGCCGTTGATCTTCGCCTGGTGGGCGGCGTGCAGTTTGCCGGTGCGCCGGTCGCGGTGCTGGTCGGGGAAGGAGGCCAGGGAGTCCCGGGGCAGGCTCACCACGTCGACCCGGTCGTTCCCGGCCGAGACGTGCACGAGCATCATCACGTCCGTGCAGTCGCACTCCTGCCCGCCGAGCCGGAAACGTTCCTTCTCCTCCGCGGTGACTCCCTTGCGGCTGTCGATGCCGACCACGAGGAGATTCAGGCCCTGTCCGGGGGCGGGGAGATCGGAGGGAGCGGCGGCGAGGGCACCGGGAGCGAGGGCGGCGAGGGTGGCGAACGCCGCGGGGACGAGCAGCGGACGTCGGGGGCGCCGTGATCGCGGGAATTTCATGCCCGCACGGTAATTCGATCACCCTCGCACACAGATACGCGACGCGACATGAACAGGGCGAATCACTCTCCTGCGGCGCCTGTGGAATGATGCGGGAATCGCAGCGGAAGGAGCGAAGATGGCGCCGGATCCCGGGAAATGGGAACGGATGGCCTTCATTCCGAAGAGCCGATATGTGAGCGACCCGCCCCCAGCCGACCGCACACCATTCCCCCTCTATTCCGCACTCGTGACCCAATGGGTGCAGGCGGGCCGGACGGTACCGGGGATGCCCGACCGCGAGTGGGAACGCCTGGTGGCCACTCCGGTCTGGCCCACCTGGTAGCGGCGGGCCGACAGGGAGCAGACGCGAAAGGGGCCGCCCGGAGGGCGGCCCCTGACGTGTGGACGTCGTCGCGCGGAGGCGGAACGTCAGTTGTTGCCGACGCCGTTGCCCGACAGGACCGGGATGTCGTCCAGGATGTGCGAGAGCGCCTCGTCACCCTTGGCCTGGGTGGAGTTCTCGGTGCACTGCTGGTTCTGCGGGGAGGACAGGACGTTGACGTCCTGGACCGCGATCGGGATGGCCCCGATGAGCGAACCGGCGTTGACCTTGGCCGGCAGACCCACGCACGGCTTGTTCAGCGAGCCCTGGACCAGCGCGAACTGGGGGCTCATGTGGCCGTACGTGGCGGAGTTGCCGTACTCCTGGTGGGCGCCGTTGCCGCTGAGCGACGTGGTGCCGCCGTCGTTGGCGATGGCGAGCGCGGGGGAGGCAACGGCGGCGGTGGCGCCGACGATGGAGACGGCTGCGGCCGCAGTGGCCATAACCTTCTTGATCACGGGAGTTCCCTTCTAGAACCGGCTCCGTGCAGGGAGCGGCCTGATCAACTGGCCACGGACGCAAGGGTTCCGCTGTGTCACTCCCTTGGCGGAGCGCACTCGGCAGCGCCAAACGGGAGGCCAGTCGAACGGGTGAAGCGCCGGAACCTCAGCCCCCGCGCGCAGTTGATCCCGTCGCATCAATCAGGTCGATTGGTGGGAACAGGAACGGAATCACCGTGATCAAGAAGATTATGGCGGCTGCGGCTGTTACGGCCTCTGTTGTCGGCGCTTCTGCTGCGGCGGCCTCCCCGGCGCTCGCCATCGCCGACGACGGCGGCACGACCTCGCTCAGCGGCAACGGCGCGCACCAGTCGTTCGGCAACTCGAAGACCACCGGCGACATGAGCCCCCAGTTCTCGGCCGTCCAGGGCTCGCTGAACAAGCTCTGCCTCGGCGCCCCGGTCAAGGGCAACGTCGGCTCGGTCGTCGGTGTCCTCGTCCCGGTCGCGGTCCAGGACATCAACGTCCTGTCCTCCCCGCAGAACCAGCAGTGCGCGGAGAACTCCACCCAGGCCAAGGGCGACGAGCCGCTGTCGCACATCCTGGAGGACATCCCGGTCCTCTCCGGGAACGGCGCCTACAACGGCTGATCCGTCTCGCGCACGACAGGGCCGGAGGGAACGATCGAGTTCCCTCCGGCCCTGTCGTGCGCGCAATGGAGTGAAAGAACGAAACTCGTCGTTTTCGCGGTTTCCTTTGTGCGACATGTTCGTTGTGTTGCGTGAAAAGTGTTCCGCCACCGAAAGGATGCAGACGAAAATGAACTGTAAGAAGGCTGCTGCCGTCGTCGCCGGAATCATCATGGCCATGGGTGCGGCGACCCCCGCCTTCGCCGACGCGGGCGCCGAGGGTCTCGCGGTCGGTTCGCCGGGCGTCCTCTCCGGCAACGTCGTCCAGGTCCCGATCCACGCGCCGATCAACGTCTGCGGCAACAGCGTGAACGTCATCGGCCTGCTCAACCCGGCCGCGTTCAACACCTGCGCCAACGTCTGAGCCCCAGCGGCACGCAGACACAGGGGCCGGCCCCCGGAGAGCGTCCGCTCCCCGGGGGCCGGCCCTCCCTCATGCCGCGACCGGGGCCCTCCCTCCCGTACGCGGCCGGCCCACCGCCCCGCCCCGGCCCCCCGCCTTCAGCCGTTGCCGCACCCCGCGCACCAGGCGCCCCGCCGTGTACTCGGCGCCGAAGACGAACCGCATCGAGGGACCGTACGAAGGAGCGGTGAGCAGCCCGGCGAGGAACAGACCCGGCCACGAGGACTCGAAGAGACCGCCGACCTCCGGGGCGCCGCCCCCGCCGACCCTCCGCAACGCGCCACGCAGCCCGGGGGTGAGCACACCCGCCCGGTCCAGGCTCGGGGTGAAGCCGGTGGCCGCGACGACATGGTCGGTCTCCAGGACCGTCGTTCCCTCCGGCCCCGCCACGTCGAGCCTCAGCCGGGCGTCCCCGGTGACGGCCGCCGCCGTGATCCGCTGCCCGAGGCGTACCTCCCCGACCGCCGCGAACCGCTCGCGCAGCCACCAGGCTCCCGCCGGGCCGAGCGCCGAGTCGAAGATCCGCTCACGGGTCGCGGCCGGCAGCCGCCGGAAGACCCCCGGCGTGTCCGCGTACAGCTTGTTCCGCCAGCCGCAGCCGAGCCCCGTGTGCGGCGCGCGCACGGTCGGCCACAGCCCCCGGTCGAGGGCCGGGGGCAGCGTGTTCCAGTTCAGTCGGTCCGCGCGGGCGAGGATCCGTACGGTCGCGGCGCCCCCCTCGACGAGAAGCGCGGCCGTCTCCAGGGCGGCCTGCCCGGCCCCGACCACGGTCACGTCCCGGCCGGCGAAGCGGCCCAGCTCGCCGTGGTGGCTGGAGTGGGTGACGTACCGCCGGGGCAGGCCCCGCAGCGGCCCCGGGATCTCCATGAACGGCAGGACGCCGACCGCCAGCGCCACCGTCCTGGCCCGCAGCGCCTCGCCGTCCTCGGTGCGCAGCTCGAAACCGTTCGCACAGGGCGCGACCGAGTCGATCAGCCGCTCGTCGAGCGCGGGCACCGCCTGCCGGGCGAACCAGTCGCCGTACGCGGCGAAGAAGTCCACCGGCAGCGGCACCCCGTGCGTGGCGCGCACGCCCCGCGTGGCGGCGTAGGAGTCGAGCCCGTACGCCCGCCCCGGGTCGGAGAGATGGGACGCCCAGGGCTCCGACTTCAGGAACATGCCCGAGGGCATCGCGTGCCAGGACTCCATCGAGCGGCCGAAGGTCCGCAGGTCCAGCCCGTGGGCGGCCGCGTGCGCGGCCACGGACAGACCGTACGGTCCGGCCCCGACGACCACCAGGTCGTACATCGACTTCGACATCGTGCCTTCCACCTTCATCGTGGGGTGAGCTGGTTGGAGGAGCTGCGGGCCGGCGGCGCCGTCGGGGGCACCTGCGGACGCGCCCGCCGGGACGCGAGGTACCGGCGCGCCGAGGCCACCGCCCGGCGCAGCAGGTGCCCGAGCCAGGCGAGACCCATCGCGCAGGCCGGTGCCGGGTCGTCCGCCGCGCACCAGGCGTACTCGGTCCGCCCCGACGCGCCCTCGGGCCCGGCTCCCGCCCCGTCCACGGGACGGCGGCGCGGGGAGGTGAGGAGCGAGAGCGCCGCGTAGTTCTCGACCACGAACCGGCGGCCGTACGCGGGGGAGTACGGGGGTACGGGGCGGCCGGTGAGGTCCAGATGGAGCGCCCGGACCACGTCCAGCCCCTCCGCGTCGGCGAAGAGCCGGAACTGCGCGCCGGGCCGGGGGTTGAAATCGAGCAGGTGGTACGCGCCCGTCGACCGGTTCAGCCGGAAGTCCAGGTCGCACACGCCCCGGTAGCCGAGCGCGGTGAACAGCTCGCGCGCCGTCCGGTCCACGGCCGGGTTCGCCGTCCAGCGGCCCACGGCGGTGAGCCCGGCCCCGTCCGGCCAGGACCGATCCTTGCGCCCCGTCGCCCCCGTCGTGCAGCCGCCGCCCGCCTCCACGTACCCGTGGAAGAACCAGTCCAGGCCACGGCCCTCCGGGAGGAGCTCCTGGAGCAGCAGCCGACTGCCGGCCTCCGGCGTACGGGCGTACAGCTCCCGTACCTCGGCGAGGGACCGCACGATCGAGGTGCTGCGCAGCCCGCCGCCGGCCGGGAGCAGCCAGGGGCGGCTCCACTTGGCGACCACCGGCAGACCGAGCGACCAGGCCATCGCGGCGGCCTCGTCGGAACCGGAGGGGAGTTCCGTACGGGGATGGGGCAGGCCCAGGGCCGCACAGGTCTCGGCGAGCTCCGCCTTGTCCACGACGCGCAGCAGCTGTTCCTCGGTCTGCTCGGGGAGCAGGAAGCGCGGGGAGAGCTCGGCGCGGTGGCGCGCCAGACCGAGGGCGCTCACGTCGTCCAGGGGGAGGACGAGGAAGGGAGTTGACGAAGCATCGGGGGCCGGGAGGCCCTGCTCGCGGTGCGGGCCCGTCTCGTCCCCGATCTCGTCCGCGTACCCGTGGAGGAGCGCGGCCAGCTCGGTGGGGGAGGTCTCCCCGGGGCTCGCGCGCGACGACCGGAGATATCGGGAACGGGCGACCGGACTGGTGCTCGATTCGATGACCGCGTGGACCGGAATTCCCGCCCGTCCCAGCGAACGCGCGGCTCCGAGCGTGCCGTGATGGAAGGGATTCCGGTCGAGCCGTACGAGGACGGTGGGAACGCTGGTGTCGAAACTCTGACGGCGCAGCACGGCATGCCCTTCATCTCGGGTGCCCCAACTGGGCGATGAAATCCTCTAATGGACTACTGATCAGAGCGAAGCCGAGTTCACGGTCGGCTCATTAGGAATACTTTCGGAGTATCGGATTGACGGATCATCAAAACGCGTGCGACGCGAAGGAGCAGCCATGGCGGCTACACACCGGAGAACTTCGAGAGTGTGGCTGGGGGTGTTCACCGCCGGTCTCCTCGCCTCGGGCTCAGTCGTGCTCTCGTCCCCCGTGCACGCCTCCGAATCAGTAACGACGAGAGACCCCGGACCGACTCTCTCCAGCGCCATGGGAGCCTTCCTCGACTCGGGCGCGCTCGGGGTCGCCCGCATCGAACAACTGGAGCAGTGGCTCGGCGGACGCGAACTCCGCGTCGGCCACACCTACCTCCCCGGCGACCTCTGGAAGAACATCGAGGGCCCGCCCGGCTTCCTCGACGCCTGGGCGGACTGGCGCAACGAGAAGGCGGACCGCCTGTTCGTCCTCAACGTCCCCATGCTGGAGCGCAACGAGGCCGGCGTCTCCGACGCCGAGGTCCGCCGCCAGCTCCAGCTCGGTGCCGCCGGGTACTACGACCACCACTTCACGGCTCTCGCCGAGCGGCTGGTCCGGCTGCGGGCGCTCGACACGGTCGTCGTCCTCGGCTGGGAGATGAACGGGACGACGTACACCCACCGCTGTGCGCCGGACCCGACCGCGTGGAAGAAGTACTGGAACCGGATCGTCACCGCGATGCGTTCCGTCCCCGGCCAGAAGTTCCGCTTCGACTTCAACCCGAGCCGCGGTCGCGACGCTGTTCCGTGGACCGAGTGCTACCCGGGCGACGACGTCGTCGACATCATCGGGATGGATTCGTACGACCAGCCCCCGGGTTCGAGTTTCGACCAGCACGTCAGCGAACCGTACGGCCTGCAGAAGCACGTCGATTTCGCCGCCGAGCACGGAAAGCAGATCTCCTTCCCCGAATGGGGACTCTTCCGCAACGGCGACAACCCCGTATACATGCGGCGCATGCTGGAGTGGATGAAGCAGCACAAGCCGCTCTATCACACGATCACCGATTACTGTCCGCACGGCGTCTGGCAGTGCGACGACAATCCGCGGTCGTCGCTGACGTTCCGGCAGATGATGTACGGCACCGAGCCGGAACTCCCGACCCAGCCGACGGACCCCGTGGACCCGGTGGATCCGACGGACCCCGTGGACCCGACGTGGCCTACCGACCCGACTGGGCCGACGGACCCGACTGGGCCGACGGACCCCGTGGACCCGACGTGGCCTACCGACCCGACTGGGCCGACGGACCCGACCGGGCCGACGGATCCGGTGGACCCGACGGTTCCTGAGCCGAAGCCTGAGCCGAAGCCTGAGCCGAAGCCTGAGCCGAAGCCTGAGCCGAAGCCTGAGCCCAAGCCTGAGCCCAAGCCGGAACCCAAGCCTGAGCCCAAGCCCGAGCCCAAGCCTGAGCCCAAGCCTGAGCCCAAGCCGGAACCCAAGCCGGAACCCAAGCCTGAGCCGAAGCCCGAGCCGCAACCGGAACCCGAGCCCCAGCCTGAGCCCAAGCCCGGGTGCTGGACCGTGAACCTCGGTTCATGGGTCGAGAGTTGGATCGGTGGCCCGGTCTGTGTCCCGAAGGACTCCTGGAAGGACGAGGTCGACCTCGACTGGAAGGACGCGCTGAAGGGCGTCTGGCCCTTCTGACCCCCGTGACGGCGGCGGCGGAGATCATCCGCCGCCGCTGTCGGGCGTGCGCCCGGGGAGCCGGCCGAGCGCACGGCCCACCCAGGCGCGTTCCCGCGCCTGCCGGGCCGCCCAGCGGCGCGCGTCGGCGGCGGCCGCGCGGAGCCAGAGCAGCGGGGCCGTACCCCGTCCGGTGAGCATGAGCCGCTGGTTGCCGACGGTCTCGGGCCGCCAGTGGTGCTTGTACGCCTCGGTGCCCCGCAGCATGCTCAGCGTGGCCCGGCCGCCCGCGCTCGTCTCCCCGGCGCCGTGCCGGAGCAGCATCGTCGCGACGTCGACCTTGCGGGCCCGCAGGGCCGGGTCGGCGCCGTACAGATAGCCGCCGGCGAGCCGCGGCGACATCAGCGTCAGATCGGCGGCCACCACGTCCCCGGCCAGCCGGAACTCGGTCACCATCGCGTCCCCGCGCTCCACCATCGGCCGCACGGCCCGGGCGAGGTGCTGGGCGAACCGCTCACTGGTGTGCTCGACGGTGACGCCCCGCCCCTGCCACTGGAGCTGATGGAGCCTCAGGAGCCGTTCGAGGGCGGCGGGCACCTCGGAGCCGGTCACCACACGCGTGTCGATGCCGAGGGCGTCGAGCTTGCGCAGCTTGGCGCGGACCCGCTGGGCCTTCCCTGACGGGATGCGGGCGAGGAGCCCCTCCATGGGGACCGCGGGCAGTTCGAGGCAGAGCGAGTCGGGCATCCGCCGGCGGGGACCCCGCCAGTGGACGAGGACCCGTTCGCTGGCCGCACCCGGCCGCACCTCCCGCAGGTCGATCACCGCGCCCCGGGCGGTCCGGGCGAGCGCCCCGGCCAGCGCGGGGGCCGCCTCGGGACAGTCGTCGTCGAGGAGCACGTCCGTGAAGTCGGTGATCGAGCCGCCGAGCTGGGTGAGGACGGGCAGCGGGCCCCGGGCGCGCATCAGGGCCGCGGCGGCGACGAGTGCGCCGTCCTCCCGTCGTACGAGCACCAGCCGCAGCGCACCGGGCCTGCCGTACGAGAGCCACCAGGAGTGCAGCCAGGCGTGGGACTGGAAGGGGGTGGCGGTGGAGCAGCGCCCGTACAGCGCCGTCCACTCGGCCGCCAGCCGCCCGAAGCCCTCCTCGTCACGGCAGATCTCCGTCCGCAGGACCGGTGCGGTGCCCGTCGCTCTCGGACTCACACCGCCTCCGGCTGGTGCGCGGCGGCCGGAGCGGGCACGGCGGCGGAGGCCGTGGCTCCCGACGGGGCCGCGGTCTGCCGGGAGTGCCGGGCCTCGCCGCGCGTGGCGGCGCGCTTCGGCCGGACCAGGAGGGCGAGGCCGCCGAGGAGCCCGCCCGCACAGCCGCCGACGAGCGCGGAGAGCGGCGCGGAGGGGGAGACGGGCGCGACCGGCTTGGTCGCGCGGGAGAACTGGACGACCTTCACGCCCGTGCTGCCGGCGACGTGGGTGCTGTTGAGGACGAGCGCGCGGGCCACCCCGTCGGCCATGGACACGGCCTTCGCGGGCTTCTCGGCCGTGGCGGTGATCGAGATCATCGGAGCGTCCGGCGAGGTCGCGGCCTGCACGTTCCTGCGCAGGGTGTCGGCGGTGACCCCCGCCCACACCTGGGCGTCGCCGGTCACCGCGATGTCGGTGGCGACCCGCCCGTAGGCCTGGGCGAAGCCGAGCGCGGCGGCCGGGTCGGACTTCTCGGCGGGTACGACGATGACGTAGCTGGTCGCCGCGTACTGAGGGGTCTTGAGGGCCCCGTAACCGCCGCCGAGGACGGCTCCGGCGAGGACGGCGGCGGGCAGGACCGCCCAGCGGCCCGGTGCGCGCAGGCCGGCGGGGAGTACGGTGCGGCGTGGCGTGGTGTTCATGGGACGGGCTCTCTCACTTCGCGGGGGAGGGGGTGCCGTGGACGGCCTGGTCGTAGAGGGACATCAACTGCTGTGCGCTGTGCGCGATGTCGTAGCGGCGGGCGGCGGCCGGCAGCGGGAACCGGGCCGGCCGGGCGTCGTGGACGCCGCGCAGCGCGGAGATCAGCTCGGGTACGGACTCGCCGATCCGGCGGGCGCCCGGTGCCGCCTCCGGTGCCAGGTCGTCGACGGCCGGGCAGGCCACGTACAGGACGGGCAGTCCGGCGGCGAGGGCCTCGACGACGGCGAGCCCGAAGGTCTCGTCGGGGGAGGTGGACACGAAGACGTCCATGGCGGCGAGCAGTTCGGGCAGCGAGGGTCCGGGCCGGCCGGTGTTCGGGGGGTCCTCGCAGGCCCCGGCGAGCAGGACCCGGTCGGCGGCCCCGCAGGCGCGGGCCACCCGGAGGAGTTCCGCGCGCTGCTCGCCCTCGCCGACGAGGAGCAGCCGGACGTCCGGGATCGCGGCCACGGCCCGGACGAGCCGCTCGAACCGCTTCCCGGGCGTCAGCCGCCCCACCCCGCCGACGACATAGGCGTCCTCGGGGAGCCCGAGGACGCCCCGGGCGACTCGACGGGCGCGGGCGTCGAAGGCGAAGCGTTCGGTCTCGATGCCGTTGGGGACGATCCGGATGCGGTCCGGTGGCACTCCCCAGTCGGCGAGCCGGCGGGCGACGCTGGGGGAGACGGCGACCGTGGAGGTGCCGAGCCGCTCGGACGCGAGGTAGAGCGCGCGGGTGCCCGCCGAGAGCGGCCGGCCCTCGATCTGGGACTCGCCGAGGGAGTGTTCGGTGGCGATGACGCGGCGCACGCCGGCGAGCCGGGCCGCCGTCCTGCCGTACACGCAGGCCCGGTAGAGGTGGGTGTGGACGAGGTCGTAGCGACCCTGTCGGACGATCCGGGCGAGGCGGGGGAGGGCACCGATGTCACGGTTGCCCGCCATGCCGAGATGGGTGACGGGGGTGCCGTCGGACTCGATGCCGGCGGCGACGGCGCCGGGGTTGGTGAGCGTGACCACGCCGCTCTGCACCGGGAGATGGCGGAGCAGGAGCCGCAGCTGCTGCTCGGCGCCGCCGATGCCGAGCCCGGTGATGACGTGCAGGACCTTCATGAGGCACCGACCACGGCGGGGCCGTACCGTGCGGGGACCAGGTCGGCCGGATGGCGGCGGCGCAGCGGGTGCAGGAGGCGCTTGGCGGTGAGCCGCCACGCGGTGTCGTCCTCGCCGATGTGGACCCGGGGCAGGGCGTACGTGCCGGTGTGCGGGCCCGGGTCGATCGCGCAGCCGTAGCGGTAACCGGCCCTGCGCACGGCGTGGATCACGCGCGGGTCGACCTTCCCGTACGGGTAGCAGAAGCCCTCGACGGTGGTGCCGGTCATCTCCTCGAGGAGCGCGCGGCTCTGGCGGGTCTGGGCGGCGAGCTCCGTGTCGTCGGCCTCGGTGAGCGCGACGTGCGTGAGCCCGTGCGAGCCGATCTCCATGCCGGCCTCGGCGATCCGCAGGATGCCGTCCTCGGTGAGCAGCGGCTTGCGCGGCCCCTTCGTGTCCCAGCTGTTCTCGCCGCCGAGGCGTCCCGGCAGGACGTACACCGTCGCCGTGAAGCCGTGCCGGCGGAGCAGCGGCAGTGCCGAGTCGAGGAAGTCCGCGTAACCGTCGTCGAAGGTCAGGCCCACGAGCCCCTGGGAACGGCCCTCCGCGGCGGCGGCGAGCAGCTCCCGGACCGACACCCCGCGCAGTCCCCGGTCGCCCAACCAGTGCAGCTGCCGGGCGAAGCGCACGGGGGAGACGGTCACCCGGTACGGATCGTCAGCGGTGTCCGTGATCGAGTGGTACATCGCCACCCAAGGGGGCGGCTTCATCCACAGGGGCGGCTTCGGCAGCAGACGGCTCAGCGCGGTGGCGGCGGGCATGGGGGGTCCTCCGGGAGGCGGAGCGGGGCAGGGGCGGAATCTCGGGCGCCTTGGCGGCGCAGGCGATGAAGATCAGGAAGATGCCGATGACGACCAGTCCCGCCACCGCGACGGCGAGGGCGGCGGGGCCGATCGCGAGCGAGCACAGCCAGCCGGCGCCGGTGGCCCACGCGCCCGCGGTGGCGAGCCGGAGCAGCCCCTCGCCGAGCCGGTCGACGTGGACCGGTACGGCCTGCCGGTGCGCGCCGCGCAGCAGCAGGACCGCGGTCAGGGTGATGCCGAGGGCGTTGGCGGCGGCGATGCCGACGGCGCCCCAGTGGTGGGCGCCGGGGACTCCGGCGACGGCGGTGGTGACGAGCCCGGCGGCCATCGCCGCGGCCGGGTACCAGAGCGGGCGCGCGGCGGAGAAGTAGCAGCGGACCAGGGCGCCCACCATCGTCTGGCCGAGCAGCCCGAGGGCGTAGACCCGCATGACGGCGGCGGTGGCGACCGTGTCGGCACGGGTGAACTCGCCGCGCTCGAAGAGGAGCTCGACGATCCGGGGCGCGGCCGCGATCACCGTCGAGGCGCCGACCAGGACGACGACGGCGGCGAGCAGCAGGTCCCGCTCGACGCGGAGGCGGGCCGCCTCCGTCTCGCCCGCGGCGAGGGCGCGGGCGACCACCGGGAAGCTGACCGTGCACAGCATCAGGGAGAGGATCATCGGCATCTGCGCGACCTTCTGCGCGTAGTTCAGATGCGAGATGGCGCCGGCGGGCAGCGGTGAGGCGAGGAAGCGTTCGATCAGCGTCTGGGACTGGCGGGCCAGCGAGAACGCGACGACGGGGGCGATCAGGCCGAGGACCAGGATGCGGCCCTCACCGGTGGAGGGGGGCGTGAGCGCCTCGGGCTCCCGCAGGGGTACGGGGCGGGCGCGCAGCTCCCGGACGAGCGAGGGGGCTTGGACGAGGACCATCAGGATCCCGCCGACGGCGACCCCGGCGGCGGCCGAGCGCACGCCCCACGGCTCGCGGAGCAGCAGGATGGTGCCGATGATGCCGGCGTTGTACGCCACGTAGATGGTGGCCGGTGGCAGGAACGAGCCGTGTGCGCGGAGTGCCGCCGAGCAGTAGCCGACCAGGGCGAAGGTCAGGACGCAGGTCCCGGTCAGCCGCGTGCAGTCGATCGCGAGCCCGGGGTCGGGCAGTCCGGGCGCGAGCGCCCCGACGATCAGCGGGGCCGCGGCGATCAGGATCGCGGCGACGACACCGACGGTGAGGGTGAGCCGGGGGAGGGTCCCGCGCACGAGGGCGCGCACGGGGTCGCCGGACAGGTCGCCGGAACGGCGGGCCAGGGCGCGGGAGAAGGCGGGCACCAGGATCAGTGCCATGGCGTCCTCGATGAGCAGCGTCGAGGCGAACTCCGGCACGGTCCACGCCACCAGGAACGCGTCCGTCTCGGCACCTGCCCCGAAGTACCCGGCCAGGATCTGGTCCCGTGCGAGCCCGAGCAGGGCCCCGAGCGCGGTGAGCGCGGCGGTCACGGCGGCGGCCTTCGCGAGGAACCCTCCGCCCTCGGGTGCACCGGTCCGGGCCGTCCGGCCCCGTGCGTGGGCGCGGCGGCCGGAGCGCCGGGGGGAGGGGGTGGTCCCGGACGCGGACGTACGGGGTTGGGGCGGCGGGGGGGGGGGGGGGGGGGGGGGGGGGGGGGGGGGGGGGGGGGGGGGGGGGGGGGGGGGGGGGGGGGGGGGGGGGGGGGGGGGGCGGTGGGTCGTTCCGCTCCCGCTCCCCCTGTTCCCTTCCTCCCCCCCCCCCCCCCCCCCCCCCCCCCCCCCCCCCCCCCCCCCCCCCCCCACCTGGACCCGGACTCGGACCCGGACCCGGACCCGGACCCGGACTCGGACCCGGACCCGGAACCGCACCTGAACCCGTACCGGCCCCCGGCAGCACGACGGCCTCCGAGGGCCACGGGGAGTCCGTGGGGCCCGGAGGCGCGGTCGGCCAGGGGTCGGTCAGCGGGGTGCCGCAGGGCGGCCCGCCCGACGGGCGTGGTTCACCGGCCCGCGGGGTGTCCGTGGGCTCCGGTTCCCCGGCCCACGGGTCACGCACGCCGGACCTCCGCGAGGGCCCACCAGGCCGCGAGGCCCAGCACGACCGACATCAGGACCGTCGAGGGGCCGCCGATGTCCGCGTAGAAGAAGTCGATGAGCTGCCAGCCGAGCAGGCCCGTCGCGACGAGCGCGCAGTCCGCGCCGAGGCGCCGCCGCCGCAGCGCGCCGACGAGCAGCGCCACCCAGCTGCCCGCGAGGGCGAGCAGCCCGAACAGGCCCTGCTCGCTGAGGACCAGCAGGTACATGTTGTGCGGGGACAGCAGCGGCTGACGGGCGAAGGCGGCGCCCGCGCCGGCCGTGTCACTGCCGGAGGACAGCGCGAGGGAGGCGTTCGAGTCGCGGTACTGCGGGAAGCCCTTGAGGCCGACGCCGGTGACCGGCTCCGAGGCCCACATCCGCCCGGCCGCCGCCCACATCGTGTACCGGTCCGTCACCGACTGGTCCGGTGCGGCCGCCACCTGCGTGATGCTGGCGGCCCGCTCCTTCACCATCGCCGAGCCGATGCCGAGCCCGCCGACCAGGACCACCCCGAGCGCACCGGCGGCGAGTGCCACGCGCGCGGCCCGCCGGGGCCCGGAGAGCAGCAGCTGGACCCCGCAGGCGAGCACGGTCGCGATCCACGCGCCCCGGCTGAACGACAGCACGAGCGGCACGAAGAGCAGTCCGGCGCAGACGAGCGCGACCGTCCGGGTCCGGCCGGGACCGCTGCCGAGCGCGATCCCGGTGACGACGACGAGCCCGTACGACACGACGGTCGCCATGCCCATCACATCGGTCGGTCCGAAGGTGCCGACGGCCCGGACGTCCTCACCCATGTACGAGGCACCGGTGCCGGTCAGGTACTGGGCGACGCCGACCGCGCCCTGCAGCAGCGCGAGCCCGACCAGACCCCAGGCGACCACGGCGAAGTCCCGCCGGTCACGGATCATCAGGAGCACGGCGGCGGGGACGAGCACGAAGATCTGCACGTAGCGGGCGACGCCCGGCAGGCTCGCCGCCGGGTCGTTCGAGGTGATCGCCGCGAGACAGATCCCGAGGACCGGCAGGCCGAGGACGACGGCCGCCGTCCGGGTCAGCGGCCGGGCGCCGCCGCGCAGCACCCGGACGAGACAGATCAGGACGAGCAGCCCCGAGGCCGCGTCGGCGACCGTACCCGTACCGCCGGTGCCGCCCTGAGCGCCGCCGCTGCCCGGGACGAGCAGCAGCGCGATCACGGCGAGGACCGGGGAGAGCACCCCGGCCCTGCGCGCCCAGTCCCGCACGTCGTCCGGGGCGAGCGCCGGCACCGTCACGGCCGTGGCCATCCTCAGCTCCCCGTGGGTTTGACGAGTCCGGCCGCCGTGCGCAGCAGGATGCAGACGTCCTGCCAGAGCGACCAGTGGTCGATGTAGTGGTTGTCGAAGCGGCAGCGGTCCTCGATCGAGGTGTCGCCGCGCAGCCCGTGCACCTGGGCCAGACCGGTCAGTCCCACGGGCATCCGGTGCCGGTCCGCGTATCCGGCGTGGATCTTGCTGAACTGGGCGACGAAGTAAGGGCGTTCGGGACGCGGCCCGACCAGGCTCATGTCGCCGCGCAGCACGTTCCACAGCTGCGGCAGCTCGTCGAGCGAGCTCTTCCGCAGGAAGTTCCCGGCCGCGCTCATCCGCCGGTCGCCCGCCACGTTCCAGCGGGTCGCCGACTCGGTGTCGTCGGAGGGGCGGAGCGTACGGAACTTGAGCAGCGTGAAGTGCCGGCCGTGCTGGCCCACCCGTTCCTGCCGGAACAGCACCCCGGGACCGTCCGCGAGCCGTACGGCGAGCGCGCAGAACAGCAGCACCGGCAGCGCGAGCGCCAGCGCGGGCGCGGCGAGCACGATGTCGAGGGCGCGCTTGGCCGGCAGCCGGCGCCGCTCGGCCCGGGGGGCGACGCGCTGCCAGGCGTACCCCCACATGTGCGCGCCCATCGGGCCGTCCTGGTGCCGTCCGCCGACCCGCCAGGTCGTGCAGCCGTAGTGCTGGAAGAGGGACACGAGCCCCGGCTCGTCGTCGAGGAACACCGCGTCGCGCACGGTGTTCTGGATGACGGCGCGGTGGATCTCCTCGGTCGTGGTGAGCACCGGAAGCCCGGGCTCGCCGGCCGTCCGGGGTGCGCCGCCCTGCTCGGGCACGCCGACGATGCCCACCGGCCGCACCCCGTACTCGGGGTGCTGGGCGGCCGCGGAGGCGAACCGGCGCGCGGTCCCCGCCCCGCCGACGACCAGCGCCGACCGGGGGTGGGCGCGGGCGATCCGGCGCCGCCGGGCGAGCAGCACCGCCCGGACGAGGATCACGACGCCGACGTGCGTGGCGTACGCGGCGCTGAGCCGCAGCGGTCCGATCGCCAGGTTCGGGGAGTACGCGGCCACCGCGGCCGCAGCCAGACACCAGGCGACGCCGGCGCGGGAGGCGAGCGCGGGCAGTTCGTCGAGGGCCCGGGTGTGCGGGGGAGGGCGGTGGAGCCCCGCGTGCCCGTCGAGGACGAGGACGAGCGCCACGACCGGCAGCAGCAGCCGGGCGTCGTGGTGCGCCGTGCTCAGCAGCGTGGCGGCGGACAGGACGGCCAGGCAGTCGACCGCGACGAGCGGCAGCACGCCGGACCGGTGCCGCACGGGGCGGTACGGGAGGGCGAGCCGGTCGATCGTGCGCCGGCGGGGTGCGAGGGAGGCGAGGCCGAAACTCTGGCCTGCCGTGGGCCAGGGGCCCGGTGAGGGAGGGACGCTGGTGCTTTCGGTGGTCACTGCGCAATCGGCTCTCTGTGCTCGGTGTCTCGCACTCCGGCCAGTTCGCGGTAGACGTCCGCGACGGCCGCGCCGGTGCGCCGGACATCGAATCTGCTGAGTACGTGCTGATGGGCCTCGCGGCCCAGGCGGTGCCGGAGCTCCTGCCTGCCGAGAAGGCGGCCGAGAGCGGTGGCGAGTGCGGCCGGGTCCTCGGGCGGGACCAGGCACAGGGGTTCATGGGCGGGCGGCAGGCTCTCGCGGGCCCCGTCGACGTCGCTGACGACGACCGGCCGGCCGGCGGCCATGGCTTCGAGGGGTGCGAGCGCCATGCCCTCCCAGCGGGACGGCAGGACGACCACGTCGGCGGCCCGGTACCAGGGGACGGTGTCCTCGACGGCTCCGGTGAACCGCACCGACGGGCCGGCGGAGGCGCGCAGCCGGTCGCCGTCGGGGCCGTCGCCGACCAGGACGAGACGGGCCGTCGGTACCTCCGCGAGGACGCCGGGCCAGGCGGCGAGCAGCACGTCCTGCCCCTTCTGGCGGCAGAGCCGGCCCACGCAGACGACGGTCGGCGCGGGGTTGCCGGGCGGTCCCTCGGTCGCGAACCGGGCCACGTCCACACCGTTGTGGACGACGGACCAGTCCGCCGTGACCCCGGCGGCCTCGCCGGTACGCCGCTCGGCCTCGCTGACGCAGAGGATCCGGTCGGCCCAGCGGGCGCCGAACCGCTCCCAGCGCCGGGCCAGCGCGGCGGTCGTTCCCTCGACGGCCTCGAAGGACCAGGCGTGCGGCTGGTACACCGTCGGAATCCTTCCGCGCAGGGCGAGTCGGGCGCACAGCCCGGCCTTCGCGCTGTGCGCGTGGACGAGTCCGGGGCGGACGGCACGGATCACCCGGGCGAGGGCGCGGGTCTCGCGGACCAGCTCGGGACCGGGGTTCCGGCCGGCCCGCCAGACATGGGTGTGGGCCCCCTCGGCCCGTACGGCGGCGGCGAGGACGGTGTCCGGTGGGCAGGCGACCGCGACCCGCAGGCCGGCGGCGAGTTGGGCGCGGACGAGGTCGATGACGACACGGGCGACCCCGCCGTCACCGGGCTGGACCGCGTGCAGGACGGTGACGGACCCGGGGTCCGTGTCTCGTGGAGGCAGCACGTCAGCGCCGGACGTCCGCCTGGAAGAAGAGCGCACCGAGCCAGACGGTGTCCTTCCGGCTCCCCGACCGGACGTGGACACGGTCGGCCCCATCGCGCAGTGCCCCCCGCAGATCGAAGACGTCGGAGTCGTACCCGAGGGTGTTCGTACCATCGGGTGAGCGGACCGTACGACCGGTGCCGAATTCGGTGATGCTGGAGTTCATGACGTCGTCCGCGGAATTGGCGGAATCGGAGAGCCGGACGCTCTTCGAGCGGCTCGTTTCCACCGCCAGGTAATCACCGGAAGTACCCCGGTCGCCGTCATAGGCGATCACTCCGAGACTGCCGTTCGTGGCCTTGCCGTAACGGTTTGCGTCGAGCGGTACGCGAAGCTCGCCCGAGTGCGGTCCGACCGTTTCGAATCCGTCCCAGACACCGATCCTGCGGAGCGGTTCCGACGCCTTCTCGTACGCGGCGACGAGCGTCCAGCCACCCCAGCCGCCGACCGCCGACCGGCCCATGGCGACGTTGACCTGGGCGACCGTCCACTGCCCCGAACGGGAGGAACGGACCAGCTCGGTGACGTCGGCGGAGGCCTGGAAGGCGTCGGCGCCGTCGGCCGTGCGGTGACCGATCAGGGTGTCCGCGAGCAGCGCCTTGTACGCGCCGCCGGGCTCGGCGATCAGCACCCGGCCGTTGTCCTCGGGCGGCTTCTGCTCGCCCACCCGCAGGTTGCCGCCCCAGTAGAGACGGGCCCAGCTGACCCGGGCGCCGGCGGGAACGGCGAGTTCGGCACGGCTGGAGTTGTACGTGTCGGGGTCGCTGTCCACGTCGACGTAGGCGATCGTGGCGTCGTCGTTGACCGACTCGGTGCCCTTCGCGCCCCTCGCCGAGGAGTTGGCCGCGCGCACGACCCCACCGTGCTGCACGGACTGGTAGCGCGCGGCGAACGGGACGCGGGTCGCCTCCCGGGGTCGGGGGGCTGAGGCGGAGGCGACCGGCAGCGCGGCGGCCATCGCCGCACACGACAGGGCGCACAACACGCTGCGACGCACAGCAGGAACCGCTGAATTCCGCATACAGGTTCTCCGCTTTGATGAGAGAAGGAAGGGAAGACCCGTGAAGGCCGGGAGAGGGGAAGGTGTCGTCCGCACGAAATGGGTGAACGCGCGGCGGGCCCGGAAGCAACGTTCGGGAACGTTATAACCCCGACGCGGGGCGATAGTACGCATTAGATGCCTGGAAACGCTAACTCCCGTATCCGCGCGGCCGGTTCCTCGTTGAGCGTGTTGCGCCATTCCACGCCCACTCCCTCCAATGGCCCTCCTATGGCCCAAAGATCGGTTGAACGTCACCCGTTCGGGAGAGCAACCGATGAAAAGCCGGGGCGTTGTTGAGGGAGTCGGGCCGAACAGTCCGCGCAGTCCACGTTGAATTTCGATCGAGGAGCACTTCCCCATGTCCCGTATCGCCAAGGCCGTTGTCCTGACCGTGGGTGCCGCTGCCGCGGTCGCCGGTGCCGCCGGTGCCGCCACCGCCGACGCCGGCGCCGAGGGCGCGGCCGTGAAGTCCCCCGGCGTCGGCTCCGGCAACGTCGTCCAGGTCCCGGTGCACATCCCGGTCAACCTCTGCGGCAACACCGTCAGCGTCATCGGCGCGCTGAACCCGGCCTTCGGCAACACCTGCGTCAACGCCTGATCCGGCACGCCTGATCGGTCCTTTCGAAGCCGGTGCGCCCACTCCCGACGGGGTGGGCGCATCGGCTTTCCCTTGTCGCCATGGGGTCGGTACTCGTTCGGCGGCACCGTCGTGCGCCGGTCGGTGCAACGGCGTACGCCCCTTCGGGGGGCATGTTCGAGGAGTGGATTCACTCGAACGGAGGCGTGGCGCTCAGTAGTTCTGCGGTTGCGGAGGGCTATACCCGCAGGCACGGTGAGAGAGAAGTTGTCCGACGCATAAGGAAAAGGAACACATATGCGTCCCCTGGCTACACGCCGCATCACCGCCCTGGCGATATCCGCCGTCATCACCCTCGGCACGGCGGGACCCGCCATCGCCGGCGAACACCATCCGTCCACCGCGGCCGAACGGGCCGCCCGCGCACCCCTCCCCGACGCCGCCGCCCTGCTGGCCCAGGCGGAGGCGCTCGGGGACCTCGGCTCGGTGACCACTCCCGTGACCGAACTCGTCACGGCCGCGCTCAAGGCCGACTCCGGTCAGCTCCCGGCGGCCGACGCCGAGGCCCTCAAGGCCAAGATCGCGGCAGCCGTCGACGAGGCCAAGGCCACCGCGCCGGCCCCGCTGCCGGACACGCCCGTCACCCCGCCCTCGACCGACCTCCCGGTCACGCCGCCGTCCACGGATCTGCCGGTCACGCCGCCGGCGGCCGAGCTCCCCGTCACGCCGCCGGCCGTGGAGACCCCCGTCGAACTTCCGGCGGCGCCACCCGTGGAAGCCCCGGCCCTGCCGGTGAAGCCGCCCGTGACCCTGCCCGTCGCGGCCGGGGCGAAGGCCGCGTGGGCCGGCAAGGCGGCCGCCCCGGCGGACGTCGTCGACGACGCCCTCGCCACGGTCGAGAAGGCGGTCGCCGCCCTGCTCGCCGCCGTCACCTCCGGCGACGCCGGCGGAGTCGTACCCCAGGTCACGGCGACCCTGACCTCGCTGGTCAACCTGGCCGTCGCCACGGTCCTCGGCAGCGGCCTGCCCGCTCCCGACCTGCCCGGACTGCCCGCGCTGCCCGCGCTCCCGGTCACCGCGCCCGAGCTGCCGGTGGACCCGCCGGAGCTGCCGGTCGACCCGCCCGAGCTCCCCGTCGACCCGCCGGTCGACGTGCCCCAGCTGCCGGTCACGGCCCCGCTGCCGGTCCGGTAGTCACCCGCAGGCCCTCGTGGGGGGGGGGGGGGGGGGGGCGGCGGGGAGGGGGGGGGGGGGGGGGGGGGTGGTGGGGTGTTAT
>NZ_JBVHZJ010000009.1:53654-150931 GCF_055574655.1 Streptomyces sp. NPDC029956
TCCGCCCCTCCCGCCCTCTTTGCGTTCTCCCCCCCCCCCCCCCCCCCCCCCCCCCCCCCCCCCCCCCCCCCCCCCCGGCACAGGTGTGTGCGGCGGGGGCTCGGCCCGGCCGCGGCGGTGTGCGATCGGCAAATAGCACCGGTCCGCATCGATCGGGTGCAGTGTCGAGAAATCCTTCCTTCCGGAGTTTCCGTGCGGCACGCCGTTCGTTACAGAAGCAGAACAAAGTGCGCGGGATTCGGCCAAGAAGCCTGTGCAGTACGTGACTTGAAGGTATAGAGGAAGGACTCATCCCATGAAGCCCACCAAGGTCGCCGCGGTCGTCGCCGGTTCGCTGATGGCCCTCGGCGCGGCCGCGCCCGCCATGGCCACGGAGGCGCTCACCCCCACCAGCCTGAACGGTGGCCTCGAAGCGATCGCCGCCAATGGGCTGAAGTCGGACGTCCTGAGCAGCACCACGGACGGCTCCCCGGTCAAGACCGTCACGGACACCGCGACCCAGCTGAACGAGACCACCAAGGGCGGCTCGCTGCTGGGTGGCCTTCCGGTCGGCGGTGGCCTGCCGATCGGTGGCTGACGCCGGGCCGTCACTCGACTGACGTCGCATCAGCAGCACCACTGACGCCGTATCAGCAGTACCGCCTTTCCGGGCACTTGCGGTGGCCTCGACGCCACCGTCTCCCACGGTCGGCTGATCGAATGATTTTCTGATCAGCTGCCGTGTGGCCCCCGTTGCGCGGGGTCCGCCGACCCATACCCTCTGGCCAGTCCCACGCGAACGTCGGCGTGGATCAGGCCGGTCGGAGCGAGGGGGGATCCTCGCCGGTCTCTCCCTTTCTCCAGAGGAAGAGCGGTATGCGGTCCATCATCAGCAGGAAAGTACTCACCGCGGCGGCAGCGACCGGCATCCTGTCGCTGACCGGCGGATTCGCCCTGGCCGCGAACTCCCATGCCGGTACGGGAGACGGTCCGGGTCCCGGTCATGCCGGTCACGTCCAGGCCCCGCTGCCTGCGGACGTCTGCGGAAAGAGCATGGAACTCGGCGGTTACGTCGCCGCGGCCGTCGGTGACCTCTGCGCCCAGGCGGAGGGTCCCGGCGGCTACGGCGACGAGCCGGGTGAACCTACGCACCCCGGCGAGCCGACTCATCCGGGTGAACCCACGCACCCGCCGACCCACCCGCCGACCCACCCGCCGACCCACCCGCCGACGACGCCTCCCACGACGCATCCGCCGACGCATCCGCCGACGACGCCTCCCACGACGCATCCGCCGACGCATCCGCCGACGACGCCTCCCACGACGCACCCGCCGACGCATCCGCCGACGACGCCTCCCACGACGCACCCGCCGACGCATCCGCCGACGACGCCTCCCACGACGCATCCGCCGACGCATCCGCCGACGACGCCTCCCACGACGCATCCGCCGACGACGCACCCGCCGACGCATCCGCCGACGACCCCTCCCACGACGCACCCGCCGACCACGCCTCCCACGACGCACCCCACGACGCGTCCGCCGACCCACCCGGGTGAGTGCGAGGAGCCCCCGCCGGGCGAGGAGCCGGAGCCCGGTTGCGAGGAGCCGACGCATACGCCGACCACGCCTCCCACCACCCCGCCCGAGCTCCCCGAGACGGGTAGCGAGCCCATGCTCATGGGTGCGGCCGCGATCAGTGCCGCACTGATCATCGGCGGCACCGTCGTGTACCTCCGCGGTGGCCGGATCGCCCGCCGCCACTGACGCCCTGCACCGGCCGAGCGTCAACCGGGGCCCTCACCGTCACCGGTGAGGGCCCCGCCCGTTGCTGCACATGGGGGAGTTCCGGCGACGTTCCCCCGAAGGTCTCGTTGTCAGAACATGACTCTGCGCTCTCACGTCGGCATGGGACTCCTCATGACCGCATTCGCCTCCGCCGCCCTGGCCGCCCCGGCCTCGGCCGTCGAGGCGCCGGTGATCGTCCCCCTCCAGGGGCTCGAGCCGGTGCTCCCGATGGACGCCCCCACGGTGGCCACCGGCGTACCCGTCCCGATGCCCGGCGCACCCACCGGCTTCCAGAAGGGCCTCGGTTCGCTGCCCGACGTCGCACTGCCCAGCGTGCCGCTCGCCGGCACCCTCCCCGCGACGGTGGTGGACGCCCCCCTGCCCGAGGTCGTCAAGGACAGCGAGCCCGGCCGTGCGCTCTTCGCCACCCCGCACTCGGAGATGGCGGCGGCCACCCCGGGCGCGGTCGTCGGCAACCCGGTGGTCGCGCCCGAGGGCGACGGTCTCGCGGGCCTTCCGGACCTCGCGAAGCCCCGGGTCGGCCTGCTGCCCCCGATGGTGAGCGGTGCGCTGGACTCCCAGCTCGGTCTGGCGCCCGAGGCGCGCTGACGCGGCGGGACTCGTCGAGATGCGGCGGGCGAAAGCCCGTTCTCGCATTCGCACCCGAATTCGTTCTTCTGTGCGATCGGCGGCCCGGTGGGTGAAGGCACGATTCTTCCCCGCCACCGAAAGGGCTTTCGTTCGTTGCAAGAGGAGGCTTGTCGCATGGCCGCGGCCCGCGGACCGAGGCCGTCCCGTCGTATCCGGCGGCGGACGGTTTCGGACCGTGGGTCATTTTTCGGTTTTGCTTCCTCCCTTTCGGCCCAACGGCCGTGACCCGGTCCGTGGTGCGGCGTTGAACGGGAATGACGGCCGTGATTCCTGCGGTCGCTTTCCACGTCCAAGGAGTTCTTGATGTCTCGCATCGCGAAGGCTGCCGCTGTTCTCGCCGGCACGGGTGCCGTTGCCCTCAGCGGAGCCGGCCTGGCCGTCGCCGACTCGGGCGCCGAGGCCGTCGCCGCCCACTCGCCCGGTGTCGCCTCCGGCAACGTCGTCCAGGTCCCGGTGCACGTCCCGGTCAACCTCTGCGGCAACACCGTCAACGTCATCGGTCTGCTGAACCCGGCGTTCGGCAACACCTGCATCAACGCCGACGGCCACGACAACGGTGACGGCGGCTACGGCGGCTGATCCCCCGTGACGACGTGTCCCCCCGACCCGGCCGGGTCGGGGGGACACGTGTGTACGGGGCGCGGGGCGCCTCCGGCGGGCCTCTCGGGACCCCCGGGGCCTCAGGCGTAGCGGTAGATCCGGCTGTGGTCGAACATCGACGTCGGCGTCACTCCCCAGGGCGCCATCGGTTCGTGCCGGGCGACGACCTTGCGGTACTGCGCGTCCCCGAGCGGCGGCGGCTCCGCGGGGAGGTACGCGGCCCCCGGGTTGCGCTGCTGCCAGCGCGACCAGATCAGGTCGACGAACGAGTGGTGCAGCCAGAACACCGGGTCGTTCACGGAGCCGCCGCCGAGCATCAGACCGCCGACCCAGCGGTGCACCCGGTTGTGGATGCGGAACCGTTCGTTGCCCCGGCCCGGCGCCCAGCCCTCCAGGCGGTTGCGGAAGCCGGAGGCGCTCGTCGAGTTCCACGGCGTCACGTCGTACACCCGCTCCCGCATCACCTCGTCGAGCTGGGCCGGCGTCGGCAGCGCGACGGGGTCGCGAGGGCGGCCGAAGTCCCTGGTCAGGAAGCGTTCCTCGGTCATCGACTGGGTGATCGTCCAGCGTCCGGAGGAGTGCGCGAAGGGGCCGGTCATCACCTGGAGATCGGACCGGCGCCCGTTTCCGCCCAGGAAGTCCTCGCCCCAGAGCGAGGACGCCGGACTGTTGTCGCGGGTCCAGTCCCAGTACGGGACGGAGACCGTCGGGTCGATCCGGCGCAGCGCCGTCTCGAACTCCAGCAGGAACTTGCGGTGCCAGGGCAGGAAGCTCGGCGTCATGTGGGCGACCCGGAGCCGGCCCTCCCCGTCGGCCGTGTAGTGGTCGATGTGGGTGCGGACGAAGCGGTCGTACGCCCCCGTGCGCTTGAGCTCCAGGACGGCGGCGACGAACTTCCGGCGCTCGGCGCCGGTCAGATCGCGCTGGTTCTTACGCGTGTACACCACGCGGGCTCCCTCCCGTCGGGTCGGTGTGGACGCCATGGGCGGCGGCGAGCGGCGACAGCCGGGCGGTGCCCAGCTCGTCCACGGCCGCACGGACGGCCGCCAGCGGCGTCGGGCTGGACTCGTAGTGGTCGATCGGGGTGACGTAACCGCCGTCGGCGCAGCGCATCAGATGCAGCGGCCGGCCGTCGACGAGGGCCACCGGCTCGCCCTCGACGCCGGAGAAGCCCAGGATGCGGCGGCCCCCGTACATCTCGTCGAAGGCGTGCGGGTCGCGTGCCTCCTCCGCGGGTGCTCCGGAGGACGGGCGGGTCGTGATGCGGCCGAGTGCGCCCCCCGTGAAAGCGGTGACGGCCAGCGCGAAGAGGGACCGCAATGCGACGCGGCGCGGGACGATCATGAGTGATCTCCTCGGGGTCGGGGGAGCCCTCAGGGCACAACGATGAAAACCCGGGTTCGTTGCGGCGGAAATGCCAGCGGCGTGAATGTCGGCCGTTCGAGTGAAAACGGCGCGGGGAAAGGGTGGTTGGAGCACTAGCATCCGATTCATGACCACATCCAACGTCGTTTCCTCGGCGCGCAGCGCCTCTCCGCTGGGAACTCTCACGGTGATCCCGTGGTCCAGCGAGCCCTCCGCCGATTCGGCCGGTACGCCGTTTCTCATGGCGTATTCGCTCGGCGACGGCCGGGACGGTCCGGAGGCGGGTCAGCAGGCCATGCGGACCGCCCTCGAGGCCATGGGCCTCTCCGTCGGCGACCGGCTCTTCGACCTGGACAAGGACGCCGGGATCACCGCCTCGCTGCTCGTCGAGGGCGGCTCCGCCGTCCTCAACCTGCCCTTCCTGAAGGTGCAGTGCCCGGTGCCCGACGAGTGGCAGGAGGCGGCCCGCGAGCGCGGCCAGGTCTACCTGATCTGCTCGGTGCGGCCCTGGCCCGAGGCGGTTCCCGGCCGGCCGGTCGACGAGGCGCAGCTGCGGGCGTTCGTCTCCGACGAGGAGATGCTCAAGCAGAGCGCCCACGTCCTGATGCCCGTCCGGCGTCTGCAGGGCTGAGCGGGAAGGGGGTCGCGTCATGGCGACGGTGAACGTACGGGGCGGGGTGCCGGAGCAGCGGCAGGAGCAGGAGGCCGCGCGGGAGACCGCGGGGACGATCGGCGGGAGCCGGGCCCTCGCCTGGATGCTGATGATCACCGGGGCGGCGGGCGTGCTGTCCGGCTGGGTGATCACGATCGACAAGTTCAAGCTGCTCGAGGACCCGGGCTTCCAGCCCGGGTGCAGCCTCAACCCGGTCGTGTCCTGCGGCAACATCATGAAGAGCGAGCAGGCGGGGGTCTTCGGCTTCCCCAACCCGATGCTCGGGCTCGTCACGTACGCCGTCGTCGTCGCCCTCGGAGCCGGGCTCCTCGCCGGGGCCCGCTACCGGGGCTGGCTGTGGCTCGGCCTCAACGCCGGCATGCTCTTCGGCGTCGGCTTCTGCACCTGGCTGATGTACCAGTCGCTGTACGAGATCAACGCGCTGTGTCTGTGGTGCTGCCTGGCCTGGGTCGCCACCATCGTCATGTTCTGGTACGTCACCGCGCACAACGTCCGGCACGGGGTGATCCCCGCTCCTGCGGGGGTGCGGACCTTCGTCGGCGAGTTCGCCTTCGCCCTGCCCGTCCTGCACATCGGGATCATCGGGATGCTGATCCTGACCCGATGGTGGGAATTCTGGACGAGCTGACGTGAGCCGTCTCCTTCCCGGGCCGCGGGCCGCACTTCTCGTGCTGCTCGCGGCCGTTCTGGTGTTCCTGCTGCCGTACGACCGGATCGCGCCCGGCGACCGGCATGCCGGGACCCGGGCGGCGCCCGAGCCGGATCCGGGTCCGCTGCCCGGGGTGCCGTCCGGGTTCTTCACCGGCTCCGACGAGGCCGGGGTGCGCAGGATCGCCCAGGCGCAGGCCTGGCTCGGCGGCGGGTCGCTGACCGTCGGGCACACCTATCTGCCGGGCGACCGCTGGTCCAACATCGAGGGCCATCCGGCGCTCTTCGAGCCATGGGCGAGCTGGAAGGAGGCGCGGCCGGGGCGTCTCTTCGTGTTGAACGTGCCGATGATGGACCGCAGCGAGGCGGGGCTCCCGGACGCCGAGGTGCGGGCGGGGCTGCGGCGCGGCGCGGACGGCGCCTTCGACGGGCACTTCCGGACGCTGGGGGAGCGGCTGGTGGAGCACGGGCTCGGGGACGCGGTCCTGGTGCTCGGCTGGGAGATGAACGGCACCACGTACAGCCATCGCTGCGGGCCGGACCCGGAGGCCTGGAAGGCGTACTGGCGCCGGGTGGTCGAGGTGCTGCGGGGGGTGGCGGGGCAGCGGTTCCGCTTCGACTTCACCCCGAGCCGGGGGCGGGACGCCGTGGAGTGGCCGCGCTGCTACCCGGGGGACGACGTCGTCGACATCATCGGGATGGACGCGTACGACCAGCCCGCGGGGCTCTCCTTCGAGGACCAGGTGGCCGAGGAGTACGGGCTCGAACACCATGTGCGGTTCGCGGCGGCGCACGGCAAGCCGGTCTCGTACCCGGAGTGGGGGCTCTTCCGGAACGGCGACAACCCTGCGTACGTGCGGGGGATGCTGGACTGGTTCGCGGCCCATCGGCCCGTCTACCAGACGGTCACCGACTACTGCCCGCACGGGGTGTGGGGGTGCGCCGACAATCCGGAGTCGGCCCGGGTGGTCAGGAAGGCGCTGGGAGGGCCGCCGGCCGGCCCGTGAGGAGCCGGCCGTTCCCGTGCGGCTTCCCGGTGTCCGGTCAGGCGTGCTGGTAGGCCACCAGGGAGATGCCGACGTAGTGGACGATGAAGGCGGCCAGGGTCAGCGAGTGGAAGACCTCGTGGAAGCCGAACCAGCGCGGCGAGGGGTTCGGGCGCTTGATGCCGTAGATGACGCCGCCCGCGCTGTAGAGCAGTCCGCCGACGATGACGAGGACGAGGACGGCGATGCCGCCCGCGCGCATGAAGTCGGGCAGGAAGAAGACGGCGGCCCAGCCCATCGCGATGTAGCAGGGCGTGTAGAGCCAGCGCGGGGCGCCGACCCAGAAGACCCGGAAGGCGATGCCGGCGAGGGCCGCCGCCCAGACCGCCCACATGAGCGGGCGGCCGGTGGAGTCGGGGAGCAGCAGCAGGGTGAGCGGGGTGTAGGTGCCCGCGATGATCAGGAAGATGTTGGCGTGGTCGAGGCGCCGGAGGATGGCTTCGCCGCGCGGGCCCCAGTCGCCGCGGTGGTACAGCGCGCTGATGCCGAAGAGCAGGCAGGCGGTGAGGACGTAGATCCCGCAGGCGATGCGGGCGCGGGGCGAGTCGGAGAGGGCGACCAGGACCAGGCCGGCGACGATCACGGCGGGGAACATGCCCGCGTGCAGCCAGCCTCTGAGCCGGGGCTTGAGCGGGAGCGACGGGGGTTCGCCGGCCGCGTTCGGCTCGGTCGGGGTCACTTCCGGCGTGGCTGCAGTCATGGAACGGAATCGTACCTACGGGCCCGTAGGTCGCGGATACGAGTGGCGATGCTCACGTGTGCGTGCCCCTGGACATATGGGCGGATCCGTCGGATGATCAAATGAGTGCGGTCGGCACCGGATGAGCAGCTACGAAGCATCCGGGTCGCGGCCCCCACGGGGCACACACCAAAAAACCCCTCTACAAGGAGCAATCGTGGCGCGCGACAACGCGGCTCCCCAGACCCTTCCGACCCAGCACCAGGAGCTCGTCTCCTGGGTGAACGAGATCGCGGAGATCACCCAGCCGGACGACATCGTCTGGTGCGACGGCTCCGAGGCCGAGTACGAGCGCCTGTGCGAGGAGCTCGTCGCCAGGGGAACCTTCACGAAGCTCGACCCGGTGAAGCGCCCGAACTCGTACTACGCCGCCTCCGACCCGACCGACGTCGCGCGCGTCGAGGACCGGACCTTCATCTGCTCCGAGAAGGAGGAGGACGCGGGCCCGACCAACCACTGGAAGGCCCCGGCGGAGATGAAGGACATCTTTGCGGGCGAGAAGGGCATCTTCCGCGGCTCGATGCGTGGCCGCACCATGTACGTCGTGCCCTTCTGCATGGGCCCGGTCGGCTCCCCGCTCTCCGCCATCGGCGTCGAGATCACCGACTCCGCGTACGTCGCCGTCTCCATGCGCACCATGACCCGCATGGGACAGCCCGTCCTCGACGAGCTCGGCACCGACGGCTTCTTCGTCAAGGCCGTCCACACCCTCGGCGCCCCCCTGGAGGAGGGCCAGGAGGACGTGCCGTGGCCCTGCAACTCCACCAAGTACATCTCGCACTTCCCCGAGAGCCGCGAGATCTGGTCGTACGGATCCGGCTACGGCGGCAACGCCCTGCTCGGCAAGAAGTGCTACGCGCTCCGCATCGCCTCCGTCATGGCGCGTGACGAGGGCTGGCTCGCCGAGCACATGCTGATCCTCAAGCTCACCCCGCCGCAGGGCGAGGCGAAGTACGTCGCCGCGGCCTTCCCGTCGGCCTGCGGCAAGACGAACCTGGCCATGCTGGAGCCCACGATCTCCGGCTGGACCGTCGAGACCATCGGCGACGACATCGCCTGGATGCGCTTCGGCGAGGACGGTCGTCTCTACGCGATCAACCCCGAGGCCGGCTTCTTCGGCGTCGCGCCCGGCACCGGCGAGCACACCAACGCCAACGCCATGAAGACCCTCTGGGGCAACTCCGTCTTCACCAACGTCGCCCTCACGGACGACAACGACGTGTGGTGGGAGGGGATGACCGAGACGGCCCCCGCGCACCTCACGGACTGGAAGGGCAACGACTGGACGCCCGAGTCCGAGACGCCGGCCGCCCACCCGAACGCCCGCTTCACCGTCCCGGCCGGGCAGTGCCCGACGATCGCCCCCGAGTGGGAGGACACCAAGGGCGTCCCGATCTCGGCGATCCTCTTCGGTGGCCGCCGCGCCTCCGCCGTCCCGCTGGTCACCGAGTCCTTCGACTGGAACCACGGCGTCTTCCTCGGTGCGAACGTCGCCTCCGAGAAGACCGCCGCCGCCGAGGGCAAGGTCGGCGAGCTGCGCCGCGACCCCTTCGCCATGCTGCCGTTCTGCGGCTACAACATGGGCGACTACATGGCCCACTGGGTCAAGGTCGGCGCCACCGCGGACGCGGCCAAGCTGCCGAAGATCTACTACGTGAACTGGTTCCGCAAGAACGACGCCGGCAAGTTCGTCTGGCCCGGCTTCGGCGAGAACAGCCGCGTCCTCAAGTGGATCGTCGAGCGCCTGGAGGGCAAGGCCGAGGGCGTCGAGACCCCGATCGGCATCCTGCCGACCGCGGAGTCCCTCGACACCGAGGGCCTCGACCTGCCGGCCGAGGACCTGGAGTTCCTCCTCAAGGTCGACCGAGACGTGTGGCGCGAGGAAGCCGCCCTCGTCCCCGACCACCTCAACACCTTCGGCGACCACACGCCGAAGGAGCTGTGGGACCAGTACCACGCACTCGTCGAGCGCCTGGGCTGATCCCGCACCGCAGACTCGTGGTGGGTTGCCCCGAGATACCGCCCTGACCAGTGGGGTCACGACGGCTCACCACGACGCAACCGGCCCCCGGAGCCCCCTCAGGCCCCGGGGGCCGGCGCATGTCCGCAGCCGTACGGGTCAGAGGATCGGCTGGCCGGCCTCGACGGTCGCGATCGCTCTGCGGCAGGCGTCGCGGAAGCTCTCGAAACGGCCGTCCGACGCGTTCCAGGTGGCCGCGCGGGCGGAACGGGAGGACGAGTCGCCGAAGAGGCTCTCGCGCAGCTCCGTGGTCAGCTCCAGCTGGGCGCCCTTGGCCAGCATCGTGAGGTTGCACGGGTTGGTGACGTGGCTGCCGTTGAAGTCGCCGAGCGTGGCGGAGTACCGGGAGTCGTAGGCGTCGACCGCCTGGAAGCCCGCGCTGTTGATCTCCGTCACCAGGGCCGCACGGAAGTCGGCGTTGAGACCGCCGACCACAGCGACGCCCCGGTTGCCGGTGGACGAGAACGTGGACGTGGGCAGCTTCAGCTGGTCGAACTGGCAGCCGTGCAGGGACAGCACGTTGAGGTGGCTCGCCGCGGTCGACAGGGCGACGTGGTCGTCGCAGTTCTTCGAGGTGACGTGCAGGGCGCGGTTGCCGGAGGAGAGCAGGCCCTCGAACATGAAGTAGTCGTGCACGGACGGCAGGATCGGGGCGCCCGCGGAGTCGCTCGGGCTGTAACCGGCGATGCCCAGGCAGAGCTCGCTCGTGCCGATCTCGATGCCGCCGCCGTGCAGCGCGAGGACCGCGGTGCGCGGGAAGTCGTACGTCTCGCCCATCTTGAGGTCGAACTGCTGATGGCGGCGGTAACGGCGGCTGTACGAGGTGCCCTCGACCAGGTTCGTGTCCTTGTAGAGAGCGGTGTTCGAGGGGTATTCGGCCGGGTCGGCGGCCGTGGCGGCGGCGGCCGGTGCCGCGGTGGCGAGCTGGGACAGGATCGGGCCTCCCACCGTGGCCGCGGCGGCCAGGGCGGTCAGGACGGTACGACGGGACGTGGTGCGTTCGGTAAGAGTCATGCGCGGAACTTAACCGATCATCTGTCCCGCCCCTCCACGTACCGGGTGTGGGTCTCCTGCCGGACGGCCTCCGCCTCCTGAAGAGCGGCGGCGATCGCCGTCGCCTCCTCGTGGAGCGCGGCCAGCTGGCGTTCCAGGTGGTGCTCCGGCTGCTCCGTGCCCGGGGTGAACCGGGACCACCACCGGGTCCGTACGAAGGTGTCGACGGCCTCCGGGATGTCCTGGCGGACCGCGCGGGCCAGCACGTGCAGGTGCTCCGGGTCGCTCACCCAGCCCGGTTCCAACAGGGCCTCGACGAGGGTGTCGAGCGCCCTGAGCCGCTCGCGCGCGCCGGGCGGCAGCTCCGCCTCCGCCAGGTACGCGCGCAGCCTGGTGAAGTCGGCCCGCAGTCCGTCGAGCCGGTCCCCCTCCTCGGTGAACTCCGGGGCCGCCGGCCGGTCGGGCGGGGCGATCAGCGCTCCCGCCGCGTACAGGCCGCCGACCACCAGGGGCCAGAGGGCGCCCGCGGCCCCGGTGAGGGCGATGCCGACACCGGCGAGACCGCAGAGGGAGCCGAGGAGGTTCTTGCGGGACTCGGCGTACCGGAGCACGGCGTTCCCCGGTCTCTCACTGGTAGCCACGGATCTCCTCGAAGGCGCCGTCCAGCGACCCCTGCCGGGCGTCGAAGAGCTTGCCGCCGGTCAGGCTCGCGATGTGGTCGAGCTCGCCGCGGTCGGAGTCCCCGAAGAGGATCGGGAAGACCGGCGTGCGCTTCTGATCGGCGGACAGGGACGTGTAGAAGCCGTCGAACGCGCCGGCCGGGGCACCGTCGGTGTTCTCCCCGTCCGTCATCAGGACGATCGAGGTGAACGCGTCACCGCGGGACTTCCCCAGGAAGCGGTACGCCTCCTCCAGGCTGGAGTAGATCGCCGTGCCGCCGGAGGCCGAGAGCTTCCGCGCGTCCCCCCTGATCGCGTCGAGAGCCGCCTGCGGCGAGGCCGGATCGACCGTGTGCGTACGGACCTCGTCCTGCTTCACGACCGAACCGAAGGGCATCAGGGTGACCTCCTCCCGGTCCCGGAAGTCGCCGGTCAGCTCGACCAGCGCCTTCTTGAGGCGTTCGAGCCGCTCACCGCTCATCGAACCCGAGGTGTCGAGCACGTACACCGTGCGGGACGGCCGGCGCAGGGTGTTGTCGTACGCGTCGAGCAGCCCGTCCGCCACCTTCCGGCTGCCGGGGAACGGCAGCTCGCGCCGCTGGTCCCGGGCGAGCGCCGAGGCCGGGCGGACATCGGGGACGACCGGGCGGCGGAGGGTCTTCTCGGTGATCTGCCGCTGGGCGTCCGGGGTCCGCAGGAACGCGGTGAGCTTCCCGGCCGCCGCCTTCGCCTTCGGGCGGGCGGAGGTGAGCAGGGTCAGCGGGTAGTCGGCCGTCACGACGCCGTCGGACGGCCGGATCACCGTCAGCCCGCCGGGCGCGGACAGCAGCACCGACTCGTAGTTGACGAGCGCGTCGACATCGGTGCGGCGGGTGTACGCGGTGGCGAGCCAGCCGGAGGAGCCCGAGGTCAGCTTCTGACCGGTGAAGAACTCCTTGAGCCGCGGGGTGGCCTCGGCGACGTCGCGCTCGGTGAGCGCGGCCTGCGCACCGGAGAGACCGGAGGCGACCGAGACCAGTGCGGAGAAGCCCGAGTTGGAGCGCATCGGGTCGGTCATGCCGTACGTCAGCTTCCCGTCGGCGACCGCCCGGTGCAGCTGCGACCAGGTGACCTCGGCCGGGTCCCAGCCGAGCCGGGCGACGACCTCCGGCCGCACCCCGAGGGCGACGGGCGAGGTCATGATCGGAGTCTCACCGGTGATCCTCCGGGCGGTGTCCGGGCGCAGCCGCAGATAGTCGTTGGAGGAGAGCCAGACCGCGTCGTACTCCTGCTCCGCCCTCCCGGACGCGATCTGCTCGACGGCGTCGAGGGTGCCGGCGTAGGTGGGCCGGACGGTGACGCCGGTGGACGCGCGGGCCGCTTCGAGGATCGGGGCCATGTCGGCGAGCTCGGAGGAGGCGAGGACCCGGAGCGTGCCCGCGGCGGCCTCCCGGCCCTGCCCGTCGGGCCGGCCGGTGGCGTCGCCGCCGCTGTCCCCGGACCCGCCGGTGCAGCCGGTGGCGAGCAGGGCGAGGGCGAGTCCGGCTACGGCGCGGGACAGGGAACGGGGGCGGTGGCCGCGGCTGCGGGGAGAGGCGTGGGTGCGGGGCGTCATGCGGGTCGTCATGTGAGGCGTGATGCGGGTCGTCATGCGAGGTCACCACCCTCCAGGGCGCCGGTGCGGCGGCTGCGTGCCAGGTGGGCGCTCGCCTCCTGCAGTTCGGCGGTCAGCGACTCGACCGTCGCCGCCATCGACTCCGTCGCCCGCGCCTTGTACGTGTCGATGGCGTCGAGGGTCCGGTAGATCTGCTGGAACGCCGTGCGGAGCGTCTCGGCGCCCACCGCGGGGTCCGCCGCGATCCGCTGGATCTCGCCCGCCTGGGTGGCGAGCATCTCGGCGTTGCCGCGGATCAGGTCCTCGGTCGTCGAGCGCAGGGCGTTCACCTGCTCGGTGACCTTCCCCTGGTGCTCCAGCGCCGAGGCCAGCATCACCGCGATCCGCAGCGCGGAGACGGTCGTCGTCGCCGCCCGGTCCACGCCCCTGATCAGCTCGTCGTTGTTCCGGCGGACCACGTCCATCGCCAGGTACCCCTGGGCGCAGACGGCGAGTTGGGTCAGCAGGTCCTGGTGTTTCTGGCGGACCGGGAAGAGGACGTCCGCGCGCAGGGCGTCCGCCTGGGCCGGGTCGGCCGTGGTGGCGACGCGCCGCTCCACGGCCGCGTCGAGCGCGTCGGTGAGCACCGCGTACTCCTGGAGCTTGCCCATGGTCTCCCAGAGCCGGGCCCGCTCCGTCTGCAACGCGGCGTTGTCACGGCGCAGTTCGTCCTGGCCGCCGCGCAGAGATCCGACGATCCGGTTCAGCGCGGCCTGCGAGGAGGCGTACGCGGCGACGTGGTCGCGGAGCCGGTTGCCCCCGGGGAGCTTCGAGAGGAGTCCCTTGAAGCCCTTGCCTGGGGTGGCGCGGGGGTCCAGGTCCGTGATCGTGCGCCGGAGTTCGACGAGGGAGGAGCCGACCCGGGACCCGGCGTCGCCGCCGCCGGCTCCGGAGTCCAGCGAGCGGACCGTACGGTCCAGCATCCGGTTCGACTGCTGGGCAGCGGCCCGCATCTCGCCCGCGCCGAGTCCCGCGATCTCGCCGATGCGGCCGGCGAACTCGGGGGAGCGCGGGTCGAGGCCCTCGATCGAGCCGACGTACTCGGCGGCCCGCCGGGACAGCTCCGTACGGGTGGTCTCGTCGATCGGCACCAGGCCGGAGGCCTGCTCGGCGCGGACCGGCGGCACGGGCTCGGGCGGGGTGAGGACCAGCGGGGTGTCGTGCTCGGGAGGTGTCAGGGCCATCGTCCTTCTCGGATCCTCGGGCGTGGTCATGCGGTGTCCACCTGGTCGCGGGCCCGCAGGGCCATCTCGTGCAGCACCTTGCCGGTGGGCACGGGCGCCTGGCGGACACCGGTCAGCGTCTGGTTGAGGTAGGCGGTGTGGCGCTGGGTCGCGGTGGTGAACTCGCTCGCCGCGCCCTGCGGCCGGAAGCCGTGGCGGACCGCGAGCCTGCGCAACTCTGGGTCGGTGGAGAGGAGTTCGCCGAGAGCCCGGCCGTTCTCGGTGAGCGGTACGAGGGTGTGGTCGCTGCTGACCGTGGTGTCCGGGTAGAGGACGACGAGGTCGCCCATCGGCCGGCCGGCCAGGAGCTGGGCGGCGACCTGGGACTCGTACACGAGGACGAGCGGGTTGCCGACGCCGCTGATGAAGTCCCGGAAGGGGGCGTCCGAACCGGACTGCTGGGCGCCCTGCACCTGGACGAGCTTGCGCAGGAGCGGTGCGGTGCGGGCGACGGCCGCCTTGTCGCCCGCGACCCGGCCGCCGTCGGCGACGTAGCTCGCGGCGGCGAGGTAGAGGGCGCCCGAGTTGGAGGCGACCGGATCGGTGGAGGTGATGAAGAGGGTGCCGCTCAGCTCGGCGTGACCGGCGGAGCCCTTGAGCTGCTGCCAGGTCCGGTCGGCGCGGGCCGCCGCGAGATAGGGGGCCATCTTCAGGGTGCCGTTGGTGCCGCGCGGCCCGAGGGTCGCGAGGCCGTTGTCGGCGAGGACCCGGGCGGCGGCGCTGTGCGCGACGACGACGAGCGGCGAGTAGAAGGGCCGCAGCGGTGCGGTCGTCGCCTTCGTCTTCTGCGCGGCCTTCGCGCGCAGCCCGTCGGCCGGGGCCTTGGAGGACGGGAAGGCGAAGTCGTAACCGTCGAGGGGCAGTTCCTCCATGTCCCAGGACCCGGAGGTCTCGGTGCCCACGGTGAAGCCCTTCGCGGCGAGGGCCTTCACCACCTGAGGGTCGGTGAAGAACTCCGCCTTCTCCGACCCGATGACTCCTCGCACGGTCTTCGTTGCCGTGCCCGTGTCCTTGTCGCCGCCCGTCACGAGGACGGCGGCCACGCCGCCGAGGAGAAGGACGGCCAGGACGATTCCCAGGATGCGTCTCACGTGGGCAGCGTGCTCACGGAAACCCACATTCCAGGGGGAGGCGGGTGTACGGGGGGTGAAGGAGCGATCCCGGTACCGAACCGGAGCGTGGACTCCCGTATCTCCGGAGGCGCGGTGCGGGGGTGTGCCGGGTGGGTGGCGCCCGGTCCGCGCGGTTCGTGCCGCGCGGACCGGGGCCGTCAGGGGGTGCCGGCTCCTGCCAGGGTGGGTTCCCCGGCCAGTGCCGCGGTGTGCGCGTCCATGCGCTCCGCGGCGAGGATCGCGGCGGCGGTGTCGGCCCGGGAGGCGGCGACGAGCAGGGCGCGGCCCGCGAGGGCGTGGGCCCTGCGGTGCAGGTCCGGCGCGGACGAACCGCTCAGACCCGCGTGTCGTGCGGGCGGTGCGCCGCGCAGCCGCGCCACCTGCAGGGCGATCAGTTCGCCGGCCTCGGTGTCGCCGAGCTCGTCGGTGACGGCGAGCAGGGCGGAGAGGTGCCCGGCGAGCTGGATGTCCAGCTCGTCCTCGCGGGAGCGGTGCGGGTACGCGTCATGGGCGTCGTCGGCCATCCGGTGGACCGACTTGGTGCGGATCGGTTCGTACATGGGACGGCCTCCTGAGTGCTCTGGAGCCATCCTAGCTTAGATTCAGTCTAAAGTTGAGCGGGGTCCGGATGTGGCGTGCTACGGCTGGCTGTAGCCGTCCAGGAAGCGGCCGATCCGCGTCACCGCGTCCGCCAGGTCCGCGGCCGCCGGCAGCGTGACGATCCGGAAGTGATCGGGCTCGTGCCAGTTGAAGCCCGTCCCGTGCACCACCATGATCTTCTCGGCCCGCAGCAGGTCCAGGACCATCTGCCGGTCGTCCTTGATCTTGTAGACGTTCGGGTCCAGCCGCGGGAACAGGTACAGCGCGCCCTTCGGCTTCACGCACGTCACGCCCGGGATCTGCGTCAGCAGCTCGTACGCCGTGTCCCGCTGCTCCAGGAGCCGCCCGCCCGGCAGGACGAGGTCCTCGATCGACTGCCGGCCCTGGAGCGCGGCGGCCACCGCGTGCTGCGCCGGCATGTTCGCGCAGAGGCGCATGTTGGCGAGGATCGTGAGGCCCTCGATGTACGAGGAGGCGTGGTGCTTCGGGCCGCAGACCGCCAGCCAGCCCGAGCGGAAACCGGCCACCCGGTAGTTCTTGCTCATCCCGTTGAAGGTCAGGACGAGCAGGTCGGGGGCGATCGCGGCGGTGGGGGTGTGCGTGGCACCGTCGTAGAGGATCTTGTCGTAGATCTCGTCCGAGCAGATGACCAGGTTGTGGCGGCGGGCGATCTCCGTGAGGGAGCGGAGCATCTCGTCGTCGTAGACGGCGCCCGTCGGATTGTTCGGGTTGATGATCACGATCGCCTTCGTGCGATCGGTGATCTTCCGCTCGATGTCCGCCAGGTCCGGCATCCAGTCCGCCTGCTCGTCACAGCGGTAGTGCACGGCCGTACCGCCCGCGAGCGAGACCGACGCCGTCCACAGGGGGTAGTCGGGGGCCGGGACGAGGACCTCGTCGCCGTCGTCGAGCAGCGCCTGCATCGACATCTGGATCAGCTCGGAGACGCCGTTGCCGAGGTAGATGTCCTCGACGGAGAGCGGGATGCCCTTGGTTTCGTAGTGGCTCATCACCGCGCGGCGGGCGGAGAGCAGCCCCTTCGCGTCGCCGTAGCCGTGCGCCTCGGAGAGGTTGCGCAGCACGTCCTCGAGGATGGCGGGCGGGCACTCGAAGCCGAAGGCGGCCGGGTTGCCCGTGTTGAGCTTGAGGATGCGATGACCCGCAGCCTCAAGCCGCATCGCCTCTTCGAGCACCGGGCCCCGGATTTCGTAACAGACGTTGGCGAGCTTCGTGGACTGGATCACCTGCATGACGAGAGCTTACGGCCGGGGCGGCCGGGACGCTCCGTGTTCTGGGACACGTCGGACAGGGTCGAGGGGCGGACGCGGGGGCTTTCCGCTGATGAGAGCCGCCGAATAGGGGTCCTCCGTTCGGCGGGATAGGTTGGCCCGTCATGTGGGATCTCACTGCTTCCGGATGCCGGCGGCTCGGCGCGGCCGGGTCGCTCGCCGTCGCCGTGGGCGGCTGGGCCGCCGGATCGCTGCCGGTGCGCGGCGGCTGGGGACTGTGGGAGCCGCGCGGCTCGGCGCTCACCCTCGCCGGGGCGCTCCTCGCCTACCTCGGCCTGACGGTGCTCGTCGCCGCCTGGTGGCGGTACGGCGTGCTGCTCGCCCGGGGCGTACGGGACAGGGTGCTCACCACCCTGGCCTGGTGGACCGTCCCGCTGCTCCTCGCCCCGCCGCTCTACAGCAAGGACGTCTACAGCTACATCGCGCAGGGCGCCATGGTCCTCGAAGGGCACGACGTGTACGGGGGCGGGCCGTCCGTCCTCGGGCCGGGCGACCTCGGGGCGGACGCGGCCGCGAGCGTCGGCGGGCACTGGACCGACACCCCCGCACCGTACGGGCCCGCCTTCCTGGTCCTGGCGCAGCTGGTCGTGAGACTGACCGGGGGCGAGATCGTCCCCGCCGTGCTCGGCATGCGGCTGCTCGCGGTCGGTGCGCTCGCGCTGATCGTCTGGGCCGTACGGGGGCTGGGGGGCGGCCGTGGAGGTCGCGACGGTGCGCTGTGGCTGGCCGCCCTCAACCCGCTGCTGCTCATCCACGTCGTCGGCGGCATGCACAACGACGGTCTGATGATCGGACTGATGCTGGCGGGCGTGCTGCTCGCCGTGCGGGGCCGGTGGGTGCTCGGATGCGTCCTCGTGGGCCTCGCGATGATGGTCAAGTCGCCGGCGGCGGTCGCACTGCTCTTCATCGGCGTGATGATCGCGCGGCGGGACGGCGGCGGTGCCCGGGGCCTGGCGAAGGGGCTCGTGCTGCCGGGGCTCGTGGCGGGCGCCGTGGCGGCGATCGCGACGGTGCTCGCCGGGACCGGGTTCGGGTGGCTGCGGACGCAGAGTGTGGCCGGGTCGATCCACACGGCGCTGTCCGTGAGCAGCGATCTCGGCCTGGGGCTCGGACTGCTCCTCGGGGACGACCCCGACCCGGTGAAGGCGGTCGTGCAGAACCTCGGGCTGTTCGTCGCCGTGGTGCTCATCCTGGTGCTCGCGTGGCGGGCCTGGCGGGGGCTCCTCGACCCGGTGCTGGGCCTGGGTCTCTCGCTGGTCGGGCTGGTCGCGCTGTCGCCGATGGTGCAGCCCTGGTACCTGCTGTGGGGGACCGCCGTGGTGGCGTCGGTCGCCTGGCGGGGGCGGGCCGGTCAGGTACTGACGGTGTTCTCGGCGGCCCTCGTCTACGAGACGGCGCTCGACGGGCGGACACCCTGGTACGGGTTCGTGGTGGCCGGGGTGGTGCTGGCGGGCGGTCTGGTGTGGACACGCCGCGACCCGTGGGGCGAAGGGGCGTCGCCGCCCCTCCGCCCACTAGCGCGTGCGGCGGACTGACCTGCCCGCCAGGGCGGTCGTGCGCCTGCCGTCCTCCATCACGAACTCACCGCCGACCAGCACGTGCGGGATGCCTGTCGGGAGGGTGCGCGGGGACTCGTACGTCGAGCCCGCGGCCACCGTCGCCGGGTCGAAGAGGACCAGGTCGGCCACGTTGCCCTCCCTGATCACGCCCCGGTCCCGCAGACCCAGGCGGGCCGCCGGACGGGAGGTCAGATGGGCCACGCAGTCCTCCAGGGTGAGGACCCCGAGGTCCCGCACGTACCGGCCCAGGTACTGCGGAAACGTGCCGTACGCGCGCGGGTGCGGCTTCAGGCCCTGGAGGATGCCGTCCGAGCCGCCCGTGTGCACCCGGTGGCGCATGATCGTCCGGACGTTCTCCTCGTGGCCCACGTGCTGGAGGATCGTCGTCCCGAGCCGGTCCTCCAGGAGGAGCCGGCGGGCCGTCGCCCAGCCGTCCACCCGGCGACCCACCCGGTCCGCGAGGGCCCCGTCCGACACTCCCGAGACCTCGATCGTGTCCCAGTCCATCGGCACGCCGTGGCAGCCGTCCGAGCCGAGGACCTCCAGGTGGTGCCGGATGCGCTCCGCCGTCTCGTCGTCCCGGAGGCGGGCGAGCACCGCCTCCGGGCCGCCCTCGCTCGCCCAGCTCGGCAGCACGGCCACCAGGGTCGTACAGCCGGGTGTGTACGGGTACGTGTCGAGGCTGATGTCCGAACCCGCGTCCAGGGCCTCGTCCAGGAGGGCGAGGAGCTCGGGCGCCCTGCCCTCGTTCACGCCGAAGTTCATCGTGGCGTGGGCGAGGTGGAGGGCGCAGCCCGCCTCCCGGGTGAGCCGCACCATCTCCTCGTACGCCTCCAGGGCCCCGGCCCCGTACGAGCGGTGGTGCGGGCAGTAGTAGCCGCCGTACCCCGCCACGACCCGGCAGAGCTCCGTGAGCTCGGCGTCCTTCGCGTACATCCCGGGCGTGTACGTCAGGCCGGAGGACATGCCGACCGCGCCCTGCTCCATGCCCTCCGCGACCAGCCGGCGCATGTGGTCCAGCTCGGACTCCGTCGCCGGGCGGTCGTCCCAGCCGACGGCGTACATCCGCACCGTGCCCTGCGGGATCAGATACGCGGCGTTGACGGCTATGCCCCGGTCCAGCCGGTCCAGGTACTCGCCGACCGTGCGCCAGTCGAAGTCGATGTCGTCGCCGGAGCCGTTCCAGCCGGTGATCGCCCTGCGCACCTCGGCGAGCGTGCGGTCGTCGACCGGGGCGTACGAGAGGCCGTCCTGGCCCAGCACCTCCAGCGTCACGCCCTGTGCGGCCTTCGCGCTGTGGTCCGGGTCGCGGAGCAGTGCGAGGTCGCTGTGGGCGTGCATGTCGATGAAGCCGGGGGACAGGACGAGTCCCTCGGCGTCCACGACGCGGCGGGCGGTGGGGCGCTGGCAGCCGGCCGCCGCGCCCTCCTTCACGATCGCGGCGATCCGGCCGCCGTCGATCGCCACGTCGGCGCGGTAGGAGGCGCCGCCGGTGCCGTCGACGACCTCCGCGTCGCGGAAGACGAGGTCCATACCGACTCCTTCTAGAAGAACGTGCGGATGTAGTCGACGACCGTGCCGTCCGCCTCGACCAGCGGGATCAGCTGCCACTTGTCGAAGATCGTGCACGGGTGGGACAGGCCCATGCCGAGCCAGTCGCCGACCTCCAGATCGACGCCCTCCTCCGTCCGTACCCAGGCGTGCTGGTCGGAGAGGCCGGTGACGGTCAGGCCGTCGGCGGGGCGGATCTCGCCGGTGCGGGCGTCGCGGACCACCTGCGCCTCGGGGAGGTGCAGGTCGTGGGCGGCGTCGCGCTTGCCGGCGTTGGTGAACGCCTGCTCCGGGGTGGGACGCGAGACGACCTGCGACCAGAGGCGGAACGCGGGCTCCAGGGCGCCCTCGTCCGGGACCCGGTTGAAGGGGGTCCGCTCGCGGTACTGCCCGTCGTCGTGCGAGACGTACGCGCCGGACCGCAGCAGCTTCAGGACGGGCAGCGAGAGCCGGGGGATCTCCGCGAACACGTCCGCGACCGCGTCGAACCACTCGCTGCCGCCCGCGCTCACCACGACCTCGCCGATGGCGGGGTCGAAGCGGCCGGCCTTGTCGAAGTCGGCGGCGAGCGCGACCAGCCGGTGCAGCCACTCCCGGACCCGCTCGCCGTCGGCCCCGGGCATCGTGCCCTCGTAGCCGGCGACACCGACGAGCCGCAGGGTGGGGGCGTCCGCGACCGCGTCGGCGACGGCCGCGCACTCCGCCTCGGTCCGTACGCCCGTACGCCCCGTCGCGCCGGCCGCCAGTTCCACGACGACGTCCACGGGGCGGGTGGCGCCCGCGGCGCGCAGGGCCCCGTCCATCAGCTCGACGCCGCGCACGGAGTCGACGTAGCAGAGGAAGCGGAAGTCCGGGTCGGAGTCGAGCTCGCCGGCGACCCAGCGGAGCGCGACCGGGTCGACGACCTCGTTGGCGAGGAAGATCCGGGCGATGCCGTGGGCCCGGTAGACACGGGCCTGGTGGGGCAGGGCCGCGGTGATGCCCCAGGCGCCGTGCTCCAGCTGCCGGTCGAAGAGCTGCGGCGCCATGGAGGTCTTGCCGTGCGGGGCGAAGGCCAGGCCGTGGCGCTCGGCGTACGTCTCCAGGAGGCGGAGGTTGTGCTCGACGGACTCGGCGGAGAGGGCGAGGACGGGGGTGGTGAAGCCGCCGGTGAAGAGGTTGCGCCGCTGGGCGGCGAGCTCGCCGACGGTCAGGCCCTCGGCGTCCGGGGGCAGTGCCTTGAAGCGGTGGTCGACGCGCTCGTTCGCCAGGTCGGGCATGAGGCCTCCTCATCGAAGCGTTGCGAAGGGTGCAACAGTCATTGCGTATGTCGCTCAATGCTGTCTAGCATCCGGGCCAAGGCCGGGTCAATGGACCCCGCAGGAGCCGCAAGGGAGCGCCAGAGTGGCCGGAGAACCGCCCGTGGATGTCGTGTGCCTCGGCGAGTCCATGGTCACCTTCCTTCCCTCCCGACCGGGCCGCCTCGCCGACGTACCCGCCTTCGAGCGCGCGATCGGCGGCGCCGAGTCCAACGTCGCCTGCGCCCTGGCCGCCGCCGGCCACCGCAGCCGCTGGGTCGGCCGCGTCGGCCGGGACGGATTCGGCGACCACCTCGTCGAGACCATCGGGTCCTACGGCGTCGACGTCACCGCCGTCGACCGCGACCCCCGGCGCCCCACCGGCGTCTACTTCCGCACCGCCGCCGACCGCGCCACCGACGCCCACGAGGTCGTCTACTACCGCGCCGGATCGGCCGCCTCCGCGATGTCACCCGCGACCGTGCCCTACGAGACCGTCGCCGACGCCCGCGTCCTCCACCTCACCGGCATCACCGCCGCCCTCTCCGACGACTGCCTCGCCCTCATGCGCACCCTCACCGCGCCCCGGCCCGGCCGCCCCCTCGTCTCCTTCGACGTCAACTGCCGCCCCGGACTCTGGCGCGACGGCGCCGCCACCGCCGGCCCCGTCCTCCTGGAACTCGCCCGCCGGGCCGACCTCGTCTTCGTCGGCGCCGACGAGGCCGAACAGGCCTGGGGCCTCGACGACCCCGCCACGATCCGCGCGGCCCTGCCCGAACCCGCCGTCCTCGTCGTGAAACGGGGCGCCGACGGCGCGACCGTCCACGAACGCACCGGCCCCGGAACCGACACCGTCGTCCACGTGCCCGCCCCCCGCGTCGACGTCGTCGCGGCCGTGGGCGCCGGCGACGCCTTCGCCGCGGGATTCCTCTCCGCGACCCTCCGTGGACTCGACGCCACCGCCCGCCTCCGGCACGGCCACCTGCTGGCCGCCGCCGCCCTCACCGTTCCCGGCGACCTGGCCGCACCACCCCGCCGCTCCCACGCCGACCGGCTCGCGGCCCTCACCCCGACCGGCTGGGGCACACTTCACCTCGGCCCCGGCTGGACGGGGGACGACCAGGAGGGACGTACACCATGAGCCAGACCGTCGACCGGGCGCTCAGCATCCTGCCCTTGCTCGCACAGGGTCCCGCCGACCTCGGACAGGTCGCCGACCGGCTCGGCGTCCACAAGTCCACCGCCCTCCGCCTGCTGCGCACCCTGCACGAGCACGGACTCGTCTACCGCCAGCAGGACCAGCGGTACCGGCTCGGCGCCCGTCTCTTCGCGCTCGCGCAGGAGGCCGTCGAGAACCTCGACATCCGCGAGATCGCGCACCCCCACCTCGCCGCGCTCAACGAACGGATCGGGCACACGATCCACCTCGCCGTCTACGAGGAGGGCGAGGTCCTCTACATCGACAAGGTCGAGAGCCGCTACCCCGTCCGCATGTACTCGCGCATCGGCAAGCCCGTCGCGATCACCGTCGCCGCCGTCGCCAAGCTGCTCCTCGCCGACCTGCCCGAACCCGAGCGCCGCGCCCTCGCCGGCAAGCTCGACTACCCCCCGTACACGCCCCGTTCGACCCCGAACGCCGCCGCCTTCCTCAAGGAGCTGGCGACCGTACGCGAACAGGGCTGGGCCACCGACCTCGGCGGCCACGAGGAGTCCATCAACTGCGTCGGCGCGCCCATCCGCGGTGCCGACGGGCGCGTCGTCGCCGCGATGTCGGTCTCGGCGCCCAACGTGGTCGTCACGGCCGAAGAACTCCTCTCCCTCCTCCCGCAGGTGCGCCGCACCGCGGACGTCATCAGCCGGGAGTACTCCGGCACCTCCCCGAGCAAGGACAGCGCATGACCGACCAGAACCTCGACCTGTCGATCGAGAAGATCGCCCTCACGCCCGCCACCCACACCGCCCCGCCCGCGAAGTTCTCGCACGGAGTGAAGAAGGGCAACATCCTCCAGGTCGCGGGCCAGGTCGGCTTCCTGCCCGCCGTCGAGGGCCAGGCCCCGACCGTCGCGGGCCCGACCCTGCGCGAGCAGACCCTCCAGACCTTCGCCAACGTCAAGGCGATCCTCGAGGAGGGCGGCGCGAGCTGGGACGACGTGATGATGATGCGCGTCTACCTGACGGACGTGGACCACTTCGCCGAGATGAACGCGATCTACAACCAGTACTTCGAGGAGCAGGGCCTCAGGGCCCCCGCCTCCGCCCGCACCACCGTCTACGTCGGTCTGCCCCAGGGCCTCCTCATCGAGATCGACGCCCTCGCCGTCCTCGGCTGACCCGAGCACGCAGGCCGGAGCACTTACGGCCGGAGCACCCACGGCCGGCGCCCGTGCGGCCCGAGCACACAGGCCCGAGCACCCACGGCCCGAGCACGCACGGCCCGAGCACGCAGGCCGGAGCCCACGCGCCCGAACGGACCTGAACCGATCCACCCGAACCAGCCGCTCCACGGCACGGCGTTCTCCCCCGGAACGCCGTGCCGCGCTCCCCCCTACCCAAAAGCGAGGCCTCCCCCCGCCATGAACCCCGCCACGCCCCCGCACACCGGTGGACTGCTCCACCTCATACCCGGCACCGCCGGGCTGCTCACCGTCGCCGCCCTCGGCATCGCCGTCCTGCTCCTGCTGATCATCAAGATCCGGCTCCAGCCCTTCGTCGCCCTGCTCGCCGTCTCCATCGGCGTCGGCCTCGCCGCCGGCCTCTCCGTCACCGAACTCTTCGGCACCGTCCAGAAGTCCGCCGCCACCTCCGTCATCGAGACCGGCATGGGCGGCATCCTCGGCCACGTCGCGATCATCATCGGCCTCGGCACCATGCTCGGCGCGATCCTGGAGGTCTCGGGCGGCGCAGAGGTGCTGAGCAGCCGTCTCCTCGGCCTCTTCGGCGAGAAGCGCGCCCCCCTCGCGATGGGCCTCACCGGCCTCATCTTCGGCATCCCGGTCTTCTTCGACGTCGGCATCTTCGTCCTCGCACCGATCGTCTACGCCGCCGCCAAGCGGTCCGGCAAGTCGATCCTGCTCTACGCCATGCCGCTGCTCGCGGGTCTCTCCATGACCCACGCCTTCCTGCCGCCGCACCCCGGCCCGGTCGCCGCCGCCGGCCTCCTGCACGTCTCGCTCGGCTGGGTCATCCTGATGGGCGTCCTCGTCGGCGTCCCCGCCGTGCTCGCGGCCTGGGCGTACGCCGGCTGGATCGGCCGCCGGCTCTTCGTCGCGGTCCCGCAGGACATGGTCGAGGCCGCCGAGGAGGCCAGGGCCAAGGTCGCCGCCGAGCGGTCCGGCGGCACCGAGGCGCCCGTGGCGCTCTCCACCGTGCTCCTCATCATCGGCACCCCGCTGGTCCTCATCCTCGCCGCGACCTTCTCCTCCATCGCCCTGGACGAGTCCACCCTCCGCTCCGTCATCGAGTTCTTCGGCAGCCCCTTCGTCGCCCTGACGCTCGCCCTCTTCCTCGCGTACTGGCTGCTCGGCATCCGGCGCGGCTGGTCCCGGAAGTCCCTGGAGCAGGTGTCCACCTCCTCCCTCAAGCCGGTCGGCAACATCCTGCTCGTCGTCGGCGCGGGCGGGGTCTTCGGCGCGGTCCTCAAGGTGAGCGGCGTCGCCCAGGCGCTCTCCGACACCTTCCACGACGTCGGTCTCCCCGTCATCGTGCTCGCCTATTTCATCTCCCTGGTGCTGCGTGTCGCCCAGGGCTCGGCGACGGTCGCCATCGTCACCACGGCCGGCATCGTGCTGCCCCTCGTCGAGGGCGGCGACCACTCGCAGGCCTTCCTGGCCCTCGTCATCATGGCGATCTCGGCCGGCTCGATCTTCGCCTCGCACGTCAACGACGGCGGCTTCTGGATCGTCTCCAAGTACTTCGGCATCACCGAACGGGACACCCTCAAGTCCTGGACGGTGCTGGAGTCGGTGCTCTCCCTGGCCGGCTTCGCGGCGGCGGCCGTGCTGAGTCTGTTCGTCTGAGCGACCGGACCGTGACGCGGGGGCGCCCCGGCGGAATCCCGCCGGGGCGCCCTTCACGCGAACAGATCGTCAGGCCGCGCAGTACTGCGCCTCCTTGCCGATCGACCGGTACATGCAGTCGGCGTTCTCCAGGAGCTGGAGGACGGCGTCGCGGTTGCGGCTCGTCTCGCGCTCGATGACCTCGTCGGGCGGGTAGAAGCCGCCGCCGCCGGACGAGGACGGGTACATCTCGAAGGTGTACGCGAAGATCCGCTGCGCGCCCCACAGATAGTCGTCGATCGACCCGTCCGTGATGTAGAGGTCGCTGGACTGCTCGGGCGTGTAGCCGTTGCTGGCGGCCATCTTGCCGCCGACCGCAGCGAAGGCGTTCCGGTCATCGAGCGTCATGCCCGGAGCGGTGTTGGCCGTGGTCCAGCCGAAGGGCCAGAGCACGAGCTCGCTGTACGTGTGGAAGTCGATGGCCGCCGTGATCTGCTGCTTGCCGCCGACCACCCGGGAGCGCACGAAGTCGGCGACGACCTTGACCTCGGGGGCGGACTCGGGGGCTGTGCCGCGGTACGTCTCGGAGCTCTTGGAGCCCGAAGAGCCGCCGCAGCAGCCCCACTTGTAGTTCCAGTTCCGGTTCATGTCCGTACCGATGTACGAGGAGCCGGAGTTGGGCTGACGGTTCTTGCGCCAGCTGCGGTACGAGCCGCTCGCGATGTCGTACTCGCCGCCGTCCGGGTTGAGGTCCGGGACGATCCAGATCTCGCGCCCGTTCACGGCGTTGGTGATCCTGGAGTCGCTGCCGTACCCCGCCCCGAGCTCGCGGAGGAGATACAGCGCCATCTCGACGGTGAGGTGCTCGCGGGCGTGCTGGTGGTGGGTGAAGAGGACCTCGGGCTCGGCCTCGTCGGTGGCGACGTTGTCGCTGATCTTGATGGCGACGATGTCCCGGCCCTGGTACGACTTCCCGATCACCTGCTTGCGCATGATCGAGGGGTGGACGGCGAGCCGCTGGTCGATCTCCGCGTTCATCTCCGCGTGGTTGTGGTACTTCGCGTCGGCGGAGGGGAAGTCGAGCGGGCCGACCGCCTTGCCGCCCTCGGCGGTCCGGTCCGGCGGGCCTGGCAGGGCGACCGGCTTGTAGCCGAGCGCCTTGAGGTTCCTCAGCTGCTCGGTGTTGGCGCTGACCACGACCGACCGGGCGTCGACCTCGTCGATCGAGACGCCGGTGGCGGTCAGCGCGCTCCGGGCGGCCGGGGTGGAGGGTCCGGCGACCTCGTACTGCCGGATCACCTCGTCGGCACCGACGGCGATCCGGGCGGCGGCCGACGAGGGGTCGGCCCCGGCGGGTGTCGTGAGGGCGGACACGGGCGCCGCGAGGGCGAGCGCCACGAGGGCCGCGAGGGTGGCGGACCTTCTGCCGCGGATGGGACGTCGCATGCTGTCTCCTGGGTGGGGAGGGTGGGGGGTGCGACAAGCTCGTGCGGGTGCTCGGCGGCTCGATGCTCAGCCGCTCGGTGCTCGGTGCTCGGTGTTCGGTCGCTCGGTGCTCAGTGGCTCGGTGTTCGGTCGCGCGGTGTTCGGCGTTCGGCCACATGGTGAGCCCGTGTCATGGACCGGTCAAGATGGGGAGTTCGGCCATACTGTCCCCCGTGGGGACCCTCATCGGTAGATACGTCATCGAGCACAAACTAGGCGAAGGCGGCATGGGCACCGTCTATTTGGCCCGATCGCGCGGCGGGCGCGCCGTCGCCGTCAAGGTGGCCCGGCCGGAACTCGCCTCCGATCCCTCCTTCCGCGCCCGCTTCCGCGCCGAGGTCGCCGCGGCCCGTCAGGTCGGCGGCTTCCACACCGCCCAGGTCGTCGACGCCGACCCTGACGCCGAGGCGCCCTGGCTGGCCACCGCCTACATCCCCGGCCCCACCCTCGCGGCACTCGTCACGGCCGAGGGCCCGATGGACGAGGGACGGCTGCGCTCGCTCGGCGCCGCGCTCGCCGAGGCCCTGGAGGCCATCCACGCCTGCGGGCTGGTCCACCGCGACCTCAAGCCCGGCAACATCGTCATGGCCCCCGACGGACCCCGCGTCCTCGACTTCGGCATCGCCCGCGCGCTGGAGTCGACCCGGCTCACCGCCACCGGCTCCGCCTTCGGCACCCCCGGCTACCTCGCCCCCGAACAGGCCCTCGGCGAGGAGGTCACGGGCGCGGCGGACGTCTTCGCGCTGGGCGCGGTACTGGTCGCCGCGGCGGGCGGCCGCCCCTTCGGCGACGGAACGCCGATGGGCCTCATGTACCGCGCGGTGCACGAGGACCCGGACCTCGCCTCCGTACCCGAGTCGCTGCGCGCGCTGGTGGGCCGCTGCCTCGCGAAGGACCCGGCCGGACGGCCGACGCCGGAGGAGATCCTGGACGTGCTGGGAGAGGGGGCGCGGGACGGTACCGGGACGGCGCCGCCGCCGACGGTCCTCGACGCGCCCGCGACGCCGCACGATCCGGTACCGCAGAGGTTCGGGCCGGCGCGGGACTCGATTCCGCCGTCGTACGGTCCCGCGCGGGACTCGATTCCGCCGTCGTACGGTCCCGCGCGGGACTCCATTCCGCCGTCGTACGGTCCCGCGCCGGGTGTCGTCCCGTCGACACCCGTACCTCCACAGGCCGCGGTCCCGTCGCCGTACGCGTCTCCGTCTCCGCCTCTGCCTCCGCACGACTCGGTCCCACCGGGGTTCGGGCCGCCCACCCCCACCCTCTTCGTCCCGCCGCCGCCCGTAGCGCCCCCGCAGCCCGTGCCGGACTTCGTGGCCGCCGACAGCGTGTACGGGATCGTCGTCGACGGCGCCGGGATCTGCCTCCAGCTGCTCGACGACGAGGCGGAGTTCACCTGGCCCGAGATCGGAGCCGTACGGTACGAGCGGACCCGGCGGGGCCGGTGGCTGCGGATCGCCGTCGACCTCTACGACGGCACCAGCTACCTCTGCGAGATCGACGGCCGCCGGGCGGCCAGGGTCGAGGAGTGGGTCACCGGGCTCGACCGGGTCCTGACCCGGTTCCTGCCGAGGTGAGGCCCGCAGTCCGAGGTCCGCAGTCCGAGGCCCGAAGGCCCGAGGCCCGAAGGCCCGAGGCCCGAGGCCTGACGCCCACGCCCGACGCCTGACGCGCGAGAAGACGATGCGGCGCCGCCGGGAGACCGGCGGCGCCGCGGGTGGTGCGGGGTCGTTCCGTTACGGCAGGTTGTGGACGTGCGGGCCCACCGCGTTCGACCAGGCGTTGCCGGCCGTCGCGTCCCAGTTGGTCGACCAGGTCATGGCGCCCCGCAGGGTCGGCCAGGCCTGGGCCGGCTTGAAGGTGCCGCAGCTCGTGAGCTTGGTCAGGCAGTCGAGCGCGTTCTTCACGATCTGCGGGTCGACGTAACCGCTGCCCGCGCCCCGCGTGGAGGCGGGGACGCCCAGCCCGACCTGCGACGGGGAGAGACCGCCCTGGATCTGGATGCAGGCGAGCGCGGTGAGGAAGTCCACCGAGCCCTGGCTGTAGACCTTGCCGTCACAGCCGAGCATCGAACCGCTGTTGTAGTACTGCATGTTGACGACCGTGAGGATGTCCTTCACGGCGAGCGCGGTCTTGAAGTACTCCGTGCCCGTGTTCTGCATGTCGATGGTCTGCGGGGCCATCGTCAGGACCAGCGACGAACCGGCCTTGGCGGACAGCTGACGCAGCGCCTTGGTCAGGTAGGTCGAGTTGATGCCGTGCTCGAGGTCGATGTCGACGCCGTTGAAGCCGTACTCCTGCATGAGGGCGTACGCGCTGTTCGCGAAGGCGGTCGCGGAGGCGTCACTGTTGATCGTGACGTTCCCCTTCTCGCCGCCGACCGAGATGATGACGGACTTGCCCGCGGCCTTCTTCGCGGCGATGTCCGCCTTGAAGTCGGCGACCGAGGCGTAGCCGACGGCCGGGTCGAGGTTGAAGACGATCTGGCCGGCCGTGGTCGTCGAGTCGGCGAACGAGACGGCGATGATGTCGTACTGCGACTGCACGTCCCGCAGCTTCTGGACGGTGGCGCCGTTGTTGAAGTTCTGCCAGTAGCCGGTGAGGGCGTGCTTGGGCACGGCGGGGCCGGGGCCCGGGTCGGTGACCTTGGCGGTCCTGGCCGAGACGGCGCCGGACTTCGCGGACTCGCCCGCGGAGTTCGTCGCGGCGACCTGGAACTGGTAGGCCGTGTCGGCCGTGAGCCCGGTGATCGTGGCCGAAGTGCCGCTCACCGTCTGCGGGTTGCCGCCGTCCCGGTACACCTTGTAGCCCGTGGCGCCGGAGACCGCGCCCCAGCTCAGGTCGACCGAGGAGGAGGTGACGGTGCCCGCGGCGAGACCGGCCGGGGTGGACGGGACCACCGGGTCGGGGTCCTGGCCGCCGCCGCCGTCGGGGCCGAAGACGCTGACGTCGTCGACGGAGTACGGGGAGGTCCCGTACCAGCCGTGGGTGTAGATCTCGACCGAGGTGGTGCTCGCCCCGGTGGTGAACGTGGTCGTGAGCTGCTTCCAGGAGGCGCTGTCGGGCGTCCAGGTGGAGACGCTGCCGGAGCCGGTCCCGGTGTTGTTCGCGCCGAGGTAGGCGTAGCCGCCCTGGACCCAGGCGCTCAGCGTGTACGTCGAGTTGGGCTTCACGGCCACGGTCTGCGCGCACTTGGCGTTGTCGAGCCCGGCGGGGGTGGCCCGGAGCGCGCCGGCCCCGGTGCGGACCGGGGAGGAGACGGCGGCGCCGCTCCCGGCGGAACAGGACCAGTTGGCGAGGCCGTTCTCGAAACCGGCGTTCCTGGCGACGTTGACGTCGGCCGCCTGCGCGGTGCCGGCTCCGCCGACGAGGACGAGCCCGGAGCCGACGGCGAGCGCGATCGCTCCGCCGAGCCAGCGGCGTCCGTGCGGGCGGGTGGTGGTGCGGTCCACGTGCATCCTCCGGAGGGGAGTTGGGGATGTGGGGGATGTGGAGGTGCCGTACGTCGTCGTACGGAGGGGCTCGTACGGGGGTACGAGGCTGTACCGGGGGTAGGGGAGTGCAGAGGGTGCCCGAGGTGCCTCAGGTGTAGGCGGTACGGGCAAGTGCGGGCGGTACGGGAAGTGCGGGAGGTGCGGGCGGTACGGGGAGTGCGGACGGTGGCCACCGCTGTGGGGACAAGTTGGTCCAGACCAATCGCGTTGTCAAGACCTCTGGCAGCAAGCCCTGTTCGGAGCGGGTGACGGCAGCGCCGAAACAGGACGACGGGTCCGGGCCCCCGACCTCCAGGAAGGTCCGGGCTCCCGACCCCCAAGAAACGGGGACAGCTTGGCGGATTGTGTGTTCACCACCCCGGGGGACGTGGATAAGGTGCAGATGCGGCAGCACCCTGCGGTGATGCCGTGAACGCGGTAAGTGATCCGCGGCCCCCGGGACACCGGAGGCCGGAGGGGACGGGGGGTCCGACGTGCCGACAGCGATCGCGGTCACCAGTGCCGACCTGGCGCTGCCGCCGACCGACCCCGGAACCCCGCACGCCACCGTCCTCCCGGCCCCCGAGACCCAGTCGCTCGACGCCTCGATCGCCGACATGCAGCAGCTCATCGCGCGCTACGGACACGTGGTCGTCGTCTGCCCCACCTCCGCCCCGGCCGCCGTCGAGCAACGACTGCGCGCCGTCCGCGCCCTGCTCGAGAGCGACCGGATCGCCCTGGTCAGGACCGACCTGCCGCCCCTCGGAGCGGCCGTACTCGTCCGCCAGCTACGCCAGTTGGCGGGCTGCGCCTTCAGCCCCGGCGTCCTCGCCTCCGCCGCCCGGCTGCTCGCCCACTACATCTACGCCGGCGCCGTCCTCGGCTCCGTCTCCCGACTCGACCGCGTCCCCGTCAGCCTCGGCTCCCACCTCAAGGGCTGGCTGCCCGGCGCCCACTTCGCCGTACTCGCCGGGCCCACCGCGCAGATCACCCGCGTCGGCAGCGGCGAGGTGACCCTCCCCGGACCGGAGTTCACCACCGAACTCCTGCTCGCCCGCGGCCAGCTCCAGACCGACTGGCCCACGACCACCCTCGTGCCCGGATGGCGGATCCACGGCGCCGTCCTGGAGACACCGCTGCCCGAGGCCTCGCCCCGCTGGTGGGGGACGGGCAAGCTCGTCGAGTTCGCCGCCTACCTGCCCGACCTGCCCGTCCTCTACCAGCTCGTCTCCTCCGTACGGCGCGAGACCTGTCACTGGTGCGCGATGGACCTCATCGGCGACCGCTGCGGCTTCTGCGAGGCGCCCCTCCGGGTCGGAGCGGTGCCGGAGCAGGGCGGCCGCGCGCTGAACGGCGGCTCGGGCGCGGGCCGGCGCGAGGGAGACACGCGCGCCCTCGCGCCCGGAGCACACGCGACCCCGCAGGCGGGCGCACACCCGGCCCCGTACCAGGCCCCGCACCCGGCACACCAGGACCCGTACCAGGTCCATCCGGCCGGCCCGGCCTCCTCGTACACCGAGCTCACCCCCGTGAACGTGCAGGTGAACCCCACCCGTGCCCTGCCGTGAGCAGCCCCTCGCACCCCTCCGCGCCCCCTCCTCCCGCCCCCGACCGTCCGCTCCCGTCCGCCCCGGACCCACGTCTCCGATCGAGGTAGTACGGCCATGAACTCCCGCCAGCGCCGCGGCGTGATCCTGCTGCTGCTGTCCGTCCTGTGCGCGATCGGCGCCTTCGCCGGTGTGCTCGCCGTCATCAGCGACGTGAACTCCAAGGTCGGCCCGGAGACCACCGCGTACCGGATCAAGGACGACGTGGACCCGTACACCCCCCTGAAGTCGAGCCAGTTCGAGAAGATCACCATGCCGGAGCGCTGGCTCTCGGAGACCGCCGTCACCGACCTCCGTCAGATCGAGGGCCGGATCGCCGTCACCCGGCTCAAAGCCGGCTCGCTCCTGCAGTCCGACATGATCGTCGAGCAGCCCGAACTCCAGCCGGGCCAGCAGGAGATCGCGATCATGATCGACGCCGCCACCGGCGTCGCGGGGAAGATCACCGCGGGCTCCACCGTCAACATCTACGCCACCTTCGCGGGCGACAAGAAGGGCGAGGCCTCCCAGTCCCGCATGATCGTCGCCGGCGCCCGCGTCCTCGACGTCGGCAAGCTCACCCCCATCAGGGACAGGTCCCAGGGGTCGGCCCGCGCCAACGAGGCCGTACCGATCTCCTTCGCCCTCTCCACCCTCGACGCCCAGCGCGTCGCGTACGCCGAGTCCTTCGCCGAGCACGTACGCCTCGCCCTGGTCGCCCCCACCACCGGCGGCGCCCCCGCCGACCAGCGCGACCGCACCTACACGCTCGAAAAGGACAAGTGAGGCCGGTATGACCACCAGGATCCTGCCGGCCGTCGGCGACCCCGACGCGGCCCGGTCCGTCACCACGCTCATCGGGCAGCTCCCCGACGCCGAGCCCGCCCCGCCGGTCACCGACTCCACCCAGCTCGTCGACACCCTCGCGCGGCTCGCCGCCGCCTCCCTCGACGAACTTCCCGAGGTCGTCCTGGTCCATGAGCGGATCGGCCCCGTTCCCGCGCTCGAACTCGTCCGCGAGGTCGCCCTCCGCTTCCCCGCCGTCGGCGTCGTCCTCATCACCGCCGACGCGAGCCCCGTCCTGTTCTCCGCCGCCATGGACTCCGGCGCGCGGGGACTCGTCACCCTGCCCCTCGGCTACGAGGAGCTCGCCAGCCGCGTCCAGGCCGCCGCCCAGTGGTCCGTCGGCGTCCGCCGCCACCTCGGCGCGGGCGCCGACCAGGTCACCGGCCCCGGCGGCACCGTCGTCACCGTCAGCGGCGCCAAGGGCGGAGTCGGCGCCACCGTCACCGCCGTCCACCTCGCCCTCGCGGCCCGCGCCTCCGGGCGTACCGTCGCGCTCGTCGACATGGACCTCCAGAGCGGCGACATCGCCTCGTACCTGGACGTCCAGTTCCGGCGTTCCGTGGCCGACCTCGCCTCCATCGCCGACATCTCGCCGCGCGTCCTCCAGGACGCCGTCTACGTCCACGAGACCGGACTGTCCCTGCTCCTCGCCCCGGCGGAGGGCGAGCGCGGCGAGGAGGTCACCGACCGCGCCGCACGCCAGATCGTCAGCGCCCTGCGCGGCCGGCACGAGGTCGTCGTCGTCGACTGCGGCTCCCAGCTCAACAGCGCCAACGCCGCCGCGATCGAGATGGCCGACACCGCCGTCCTCGTCGCCACGCCGGACGTGGTCGCGGTCCGGGCGGCCAAGCGGACCGTACGCATGTGGGAAAGGCTCCAGGTCCGCAAGGCCGAGGAGACCGTGACCCTGGTCAACCGGCACCACCGCTCCACCGAGATCCAGCCGCCCCTCGTCCAGAAGATCACCGGCACCCGGGTCGCGGGCGTCGCCGTCCCCGCCCACTTCAAGGAGCTCCAGGCGGTCGTCGACGCGGGCAGGCTGCACGAGCTCGACGCCAAGTCGACCGTCAAGCAGGCGCTGTGGGCCCTCGCGGGCGAGCTGGGCCTGGTCCAGGCCCCGTCCGCGGCCCCGGCGGCCGGACAGCCCGGCAAGCAGCTCGCGCGGGCGGGCGACCGGGGCTCGCTGGGGCTGCGGCGCCGCGCCGGAGGGCGCTGAACCATGCGTATCCACCAGGGCTCGGGCAGGGACGACAGGGGGCAGGTGGCGGTCGAGTTCCTCGGCATGGTGCCGCTGATCCTGCTCACCCTCGCGCTGCTCTGGCAGGTCGTCCTGGTCGGATACACGTACACGCTCGCGGGGAACGCGGCGGACGAGGCGGCCCGTGCGTGCGCCGTCGGCGACGACGGGGCCGCGGCCGCCGGCCGCCACATCGGCGGCGCCTGGAGCGTCTCCGGCGCGGCCTGCGAGACGAGCGGCGGCATGGTCCACGTCCGGGTCTCCGTCGAGGTGCCGGTCCTCGTCCCGGGGCTCGGCGGGTTCTTCCCGGTGGAAGGCAAGGCCGGCGCCGTGGACGAGAGGGGTCTCACGCGATGAGGAGCGACCCGTGCACGGGGCGCCGCGACCGCGGCCAGGCCGCCATCGAGTACCTCGGCTTCCTGCCCATCCTGCTGATCGTCGGCCTCGCCGGGCTCCAGCTCGGCATCGCCGCGTACGCCGCGCAGCAGGCGGGCACGGCGGCCCGCGCGGCCGCGCGGGCGGAGAGCAGCGACGCGGAGGACGGGCCCGACGCCCAGGCGGCCGCCGACGCCGCCGTGAGCGGCTGGGTCGATCCCGCCGTGGACCCCTCTCGTGGGGGCGACGAGGTCACCGTCACCGTGACCGTGACGATCCCGTCCGTCGTGCCCTTCGTGCGGGACTTCGGCGAAGTGAAGAAGACCGCCACCATGCCCCTGCCCGACGAGGAGGACGAGTGAGAAGGGACGACGAATCATGAGTCTGCGAGCCCGGATCAACGCCCCCGAGGACCACGGCGGCAACGCCGCCGCCCGGGAGGACGGTCACCTCGTCGCCGCCTTCCGCGCCAAGCTCCTGGAGGAGATCGACCTCACCGAGATGTCCGCGCTGGCGGCCGCCGAGCGGCGGGCCCGTCTGGAGCGCGTCCTCGGGCACATCATCAGCCGGGAGGGGCCCGTCCTCTCCACCGCCGAGCGGGCCCAGCTGATCCGCCGGGTCGTCGACGAGGCCCTCGGTCTCGGCGTGCTCGAACCGCTCCTCGAAGACGCCTCGATCACCGAGATCATGGTCAACGGCCCCGACCAGATCTTCATCGAGCGGGCCGGCCGCGTCGAACTGCTGCCGCTCCGCTTCGCCTCCCACGACCAGCTGATGCAGACCATCGAGCGGATCGTGTCCACCGTCAACCGGCGGGTCGACGAGTCGAACCCGATGGTCGACGCCCGGCTGCCGTCCGGCGAGCGCGTCAACGTCATCATCCCGCCGCTCTCGCTCACCGGGGCGGCCCTCACCATCCGCCGCTTCCCCCGGGCGTACACGCTGCACGAGATGATCGGCCTCGGGTCGCTCGACGAGCAGATGCTGATGCTGTTGTCGGGACTGGTTCAGGCCAAGTTCAATCTGATCGTCTCGGGTGCCACGGGTACCGGGAAGACCACCCTCCTCAACGCCCTCTCGGGTCTCGTCCCCGACGGCGAGCGGATCATCACCATCGAGGACTCGGCCGAACTCCAGCTCCAGCAGTCCCACGTGATCCGGCTCGAAGCCCGCCCGCCGAACATCGAGGGCCGCGGAGCCATCTCCATCCGCGACCTCGTCCGCAACTCGCTCCGCATGCGCCCCGACCGGATCATCGTCGGTGAGGTCCGCGGCGGCGAGACCCTCGACATGCTCCAGGCGATGTCCACCGGCCACGACGGCTCGCTCGCCACCGTCCACGCCAACTCGGCCGAGGACGCCCTGATGCGGCTCCAGACGCTGGCGTCGATGTCGGAGGTCAAGGTGCCGTTCGAGGCGCTCCGGGACCAGATCAACAGCGCCGTGGACGTCCTCGTCCAGCTCACCCGGCACCCCGACGGCACCCGCCGGATCACCGAGATCTCCGTCCTCGCCTCGCACGGGCGCGAGCGCTTCCTGCTCGCCACGGTGTGCCGCTTCCAGGCGCAGCCGGTGGCCGCGGACGGGCGGGTGTACGGGCGGTTCACCTACCACCCGCTGCCGAGGCGGGTCGCCGAACGGCTCTACCTGGCGGGCCAGCCCATCCCGCAGGCCTTCGGCGTGGCCGTGACGGAAGCCCACCTCACCACCCGCGAAGCCGACTGATGCCGACGAGAGCCGACGAGGAGCAAGGCACATGACCGACCCCTTCTGGCTGACGATCGGCGTCGCGCTGCTCTGCTGCGTCCTGGGCATCACCGGGATCCAGCTGTACGCGAGCGGGGCGCGCCGGCACGCGGCGCTGGTCGCGCGGCTCGACGAGTCGGGCGCGCCCGAGGCGACCGGCCGTCGCAGGCGCCGCTTCCAGGGCGTCGACCGGCGGGTCCGCCGGACGGCCCTCGGCCGGAAACTGGAGCTGCGGATCGCGGCCACCGGCCTCGACATCACCCCGGGCGAGTTCACGGTGGCCCTGGCGGCGACGGTGGCCGTCCTGTGGGTGGTCGGCCAGGCGGCGCTGTCACCGTTCTTCGGCCCGATCTGCGGACTCCTCGGGATCTGGGTCGCGATGGGCTACCTCGGCTGGCAGCGCCAGAAGCGCATCGAGAAGTTCATCAACCAACTCCCCGAACTCTCCCGCATCCTGGCCAACGCCACACAGGCCGGCCTCGCGCTCCGGATGGCCCTCAGTCTGGCCGCCGACGAGATGGAGGCGCCGGCCGGGGACGAACTGGAGAAGGTGGCACAGCAATTGTCCGTCGGCACGTCGCTCGACGACGCCCTGGGGGAACTCGCCGAACGCCTCCCGTCCCGCGAACTCGTCGTCCTCGTCACCACCCTGGTCCTCGCCAACCGGGCCGGCGGCACCGTCGTCTCCTCCCTGCGGAACCTCACCGAGACGCTGGAGGAGCGCAAGGAGACCCGGCGCGAGGTCCGCACCCAGCTCTCGCAGGTGAGCATGACCGCGTACTCCGTCCCCGTCATCGGTGTCGGTTCGCTGCTGCTCATCGACAACATGCAGCCCGGAGCGCTGGACCGGATGACCGGTTCGGGCCTCGGGCAGTTCGCCGTCGTCGCCGCGTTCGCCCTGTACGTGGTGGGCTTCATCGCCATCCGCCGCTTCTCGAAGATCGACGTGTAGGGACGGGACTGCCGCAGTGGACCTCCTCCTCGCCCTCCTCGCGGGCCTCGCCGTCGCCGGGGCCGCGTACGGCCTGCGCCTCTACCGCGCCGACGCCAGGCTCCCCGACGACCTCCGGCTCGCCCTGGAGGTCGGCGCCACCCGTACGGGGGCCGTCGACTCGGCCGTCGACCGCCTGGGCATGCGCTGGTCGCCGACCGTGCTCCGGCTGATGGGCCCCAAGCGGGTCAACGCCGTCCGGCGCCGGATCGACCTGGCCGGAAACCCGGGAGGCCTGACGATCGACCGGTACGGGGCGCGGCGGGCGGTCTACGGCTTCCTGGGCGTCCTGGGCGGCCTGCTCATGCTGAGCAGGGGATCCTTCCTGGTGGCCGTGCTCCTCTTCGCGTTCGGCGCGTTCTGGACGGAGGTCGGCATCTGGTCGGCGGTCCGCATCCGCAAGGACCAGATCGAACGCACGCTGCCGGACTTCCTGGACGTGCTGGCCGTCGTGGTCTCGGCGGGCCTTGGCTTCCGGCAGGCGCTGGAGCGGGTCGCGGAGAAGTACGAGGGCCCGTGGGCGGACGAACTCCGCATCACGCTCCGGCAGATGGACATGGGCGTGAGCCGCCGCCAGGCCTTCGACGAACTGCGCCGCCGGAACGACTCGGAGCAGGTGGCGCAGTTCGTGACGGCGCTGCAGCAGGGCGAGGAGCTGGGTGCGCCGATCGTGGACACGCTGATACAGATCGCGAACGACATGCGGCGCACGGACGCGCAGAACGCGCGCAGGAAGGCGGCGAAGGCGGTCCCGAAGGCGACGATGGTCATCACGACGCTGATGGTTCCGGCGACGATGATCCTGCTGGGGGCGGGCCTGTTCCTGGGCACGGGAACGGACTTCGGGTCGGTGACGGGGGAGTGAGGGCGGCCTCGGTGGGCTCGGCGGCCTCGGCGGCCTCGGCGAGGCTCGACTGTCCGAATGTGGCCGCACTGTGAGACGACCCCTTCGCGCGTGCAACGGAGTGTGGAACAGTGGGGACGGAGTGTGAGGGGGGTGGGAGTGATGGACGTGAACAGCCGCACGGTCGCGACGACTTGCGGGATCACGAAGGGGCCGGTCAGGAGCCACGGCGACCCCGTGAACCGCACCGACCGAATCTTCGCCAAACTCCCCACCCACACCCGTACCGAGGCCATAGCCTCATTGCTGGGCTCCAGGCCCACCCGATGACCAGGGCCCACAGAGGGGCCCACGGGCCCTGTGCGCCGACCGGAGCGTCGGCGTACCGTGACCGTGCGCAGGCGTCCGAACGCGGAGGGGACCACGATGAACGACGCGATGCTGAAGGCCCTGACCAAGGCCAAGCTCGAACTTGCCACTTGGACGAGGTCCAGGGACGGCGACCGCGGGCAGACGGCGGTGGAGTATCTGGGGATCATTGTGGTGGTGGTGGCGATCGTTGTGGCGATCACCGGCACGGAGCTTGGCGACACGATCATGGATGCGATCAGGAACAAGATTGCCGAGCTGACGGACTAGCTGTGATCGATGGCAGGGGTGGGGACTCTGGGCAGGCCTTCCCTGCTTACGTCGCAGTGATTGCCGGAGTGCTGTTCCTTGCCTTTGTGTACTTCGCTGTGGGCCAGGCCGCAGCGACACGCAACGGAGCCCAGACCGCCGCCGACGCTGCTGCGCTCGCTGCTGCACAGGACGCTCGTGACCAGCTGCGCGAACGATGGCTCGATGTACTCCTGACCCCGGATCAATGGGGTCCCTTCCTTCGCGGGGAGGAATATCTGGAGGGTCCGGCTTGTGAACGCGCTGCCTCGTTCGCGGCGCGCAATGAGGCGGAACTCGCGCCCGACGGCGGCTGCGAGCGCCTCACCTCGGGCGTCGAAGGTTTCAAGGTGACGGTGAGCACGACAGGAACGGTGGGGCGGTCGATCGTTCCCGACACCGAGTCCCTTCACGCCGTCGCCTCGGCGGAGGCGGTCGTGGAGCCGCTGTGCAGGTTCGATCCGCCTGCGCCCACGCCCGATCCGTCGACCGAGGCCCCGTCGGACCCGTCTTCGGGCCCACCGTCGGAACCCACGGAGACGCCACCGCCCGAAGAGGACGAAGAGGCGGACGAGCCGATCGTGGGGCTCACGTGTGACGGCACGGAGTGGGAGATCGATCCCGAAGCGCCGACGCTGCCTGATGTGTCCGACCTCTTCACCGTGCGCCTCTTCACCTGACTGCGACGACGACTGAGGAATGAGCGAAGCATGAACATGCAATACGGAAGGAATGCCTTCCGGGTGGGTGCTGCCATTGCCGCAACATGCGCGGCTGTCCTTCTTGCCGGTTGCGGTGCAGAGGAGAAGCCGCAGGCAAAAGACAAGCCGGCCGCGACGACGTCATCGGCGCCTCAGAAGGGTGCCGGCCCTCAGCCGTCGGCGACTGCTGAGGAGCCGGCAGAGCCGCTGGCTGTTCTGAAGGGCCAAGATGGTTTCGAACTCGCCATCGGTTCGGCGGAGCGCGATTCCGGCGGGTTCTTGACGATCAAGGGGACCTTGAAGAACACCTCGGACCGAGGCCGTGCTGTTCCTGCAATTGTCAGAGGGGACGAGACCGAGTTGCGAAAGCATGGCACGTCCCTTGGTGGAGCAACCCTCGTGGACTCTGTGGGAAAGAAGCGCTACTACGTTCTGAGGGACACGGACGGCCGCCCCCTGACCACGACCAACCTGGGAGTCCTCCCGGCTGGGGAGTCGATGGGAGTCTTCATGCAATTCCCCGCCCCCCCGGCCGCCACCACCGACGTCTCGTTCCAGCTCCCCACCTTCGAACCCGCCACCCTCAAACTCTCCTGAGGCGACGCCATGACGACGACATCCCGCCGCCTCGCCGCTCTCCTGGTCGCCTCCGTCGCCCTGGGGCCCCTCGTCGTGCCCGTCGCGTACGCCGACGATCCTCCCGGGGCCGCCGCCAGTGCCTCCCCGCCCCCGGCCATCGACCCGAACTCCCCGGGGCTGATGCTTCCCGACGGGGCCACCCTCGCCGCCGCCAAGGTGCTCGACATCAAGCAGATCGTCGAAGACGAGGGTGGTGAGCAGCGCCGTCAGGACACCAACGTGGACGTGACGTTCGCGCTGCAGGCCGAGGTCCTGTTCCCCAAGAACAGTGCCAAGCTCGGGTCCGCCGCGAACGCCCGTATCGCCGCCATCGCCGCCGAGATCAACAAGCTCGGCTCCGGCCGTGTCCGCGTCTTCGGGTTCACCGACAACCTCGGGACGTACGAGCACGGGCTCAAGCTGTCGAAGGAGCGGGCCGTCGCCGTGCAGCAGGTGCTCGCGCGGAGTCTCGATCCGGGTACGACCTTCGACATCCGGGGCTACAGCGAGGACTACCCGATCGCCGACAACGGCTCCGAGGAGGGCCGGAAGAAGAACCGTCGCGTCGAGATCTCCTTCCCCCGCACCACGCCCCCACCCGCCGCGCCCTGACCCCGAGCCGAATCCCCGGGGCCGTCAGGCCCGCAGTTCTTCCAGCCGGTCCCGGATCGCGGCCGCCCGCGCCCGCACCCCGTGCGGGTCCGGGTGGGGGCGCGGGTGGGGGAGTGCGGGGTGCTCGCGCGGCAGGGCCCGCAGTCGCCGTTCCGGAGCGTGTCCGCGTGGCCGAGCGGGGCGAGCAGGATGTAGGCCCGTGACCGCCTCGCCGTCTTCGCCTCGCGGGGCACGTCGCCCTGCTGGAAGGCGGCCCACCACCCACTGTCGCGCGGCGTTCGGGTGAACCACGTTCGGGTGATCCACCGGCCGCTCAGGCACTCCCGGCCGCGCCGCAGGTGGCCGGCCCGCTGGATGCGGTTGAGGGCGGTGCGGAGGGCGCACTGCCCGTACGGCAGATGCTTGGCCAGCGTTCGTCCCCGACCCGTACCCCCATCCGTAGAACACCGCCCGAAGCCCGCGGCTTGAGCCTCGGCGATCCAGCGGGTCCGGCGGGTCCGGCGGGTCCGGCGGGTCCGGCGAGCGCGCCGTACGGTCACTACGGGTCGGCGAGGCCGGGGGCAAGGGTCAGCGGTAGGCGGCGAGGAAGACGCGGGCGCCGGTGGCGGCGTAGCGGTCGAGGTCGGCCTCGGTGTGCTGGGCGCGGCCGGTGAACATGGCCTTGTTCACCGGGGTCCACAGCAGTAGGCCGGAGAAGTGGTTCGCGGCCAGGAGTGTGTCCTCGATGTGGAGGAGTCCCTGGTCGGTCAGGCGCTGGAAGGTTGCCGCCAGCGTGGTGAGCCCTCGTTGGAAGCCCCGCTCGTACCACTCGGTTCCCAGGTCGGGGAAGACGTCGGCGTTGGCGATGATCAGTCGCCGCAGCTGGATCACGCGGGGGTCGGTGAGGGCGGTGAGGAGCTGACGGGCGAGCCTGGTCAGGTTCTCTTCCAGGTCGGCGTCGCCGGTGGGGACGTCGGCCAGCAGGTCGATCGTGGTGTCGAGCCGGTCGGTGGTGGCCAGGACGATGTCGGCGAAGAGCTTCTCCTTGTCGGAGAAGTGCTTGTAGACGGTCTGTTTGGACACCGCGGCCAGCTTCGCGATGTCGTCCATGCTCGTTCCCGCGTATCCCTTGTCCAGGAAGACGCTGGTCGCGGCTTCCAGGATCGCCTCGTGCTTGCGCGCTGAACGGCTGTCCATCATCGGCTCCTTCTCCATGTGCCTGCCCCGCCCACGGAAGAGTACTGGACTGATCAGTACTCGCGTGAGTACTGTACCGTCCAGTTCCAAGGTTGGGCTTCCGGCCCTGCGCACCCCGCACACAGATGGAGTGGTTCCTCATGGGCACGGACAAGGTGTTCTCGGCCGACGGCACGGCCATCGCCTACGAGCGGCAGGGCTCGGGCCCCGCGGTGGTGCTCGTCGGCGGCGCTTTCATGACGCGCGGCGATTCCGCCGCACTCGCCGGCCTGCTGGCCGAGCACTGCACCGTCATCACGTACGACCGCCGCGGCCGCGGCGACAGCGGGGACGGCCCGGAGTACGACGTACAGCGCGAGGTCGAGGACCTGGACGCCCTGATCGAGTACGCGGGCGGCGAGGCGATGGTCTTCGGCATGTCCTCCGGCGCCGTACTGGCGCTTGAGGCCGTCGCCCGGGGCAGCGCCGTCTCCAGGCTGGCCCTGTACGAGCCGCCCTTCATCACCGACTCCGACCGCCCGCCGTTGCCCGCCGACTACGTCGCCCGTCTGACGGACCTCGTGAAGCAGGGGGCGTACGGCGACGCCGTGGCCTACTTCATGACCGCAGCCGTGGGCATGCCCGCCGAGGCCGTCGCCGGGATGCGGCAGGCCCCCTTCTGGGCAGGCATGGAAGCCACCGCCCGCACCCTGCCCTACGACGGCCAGGTCATGGGGGACACCATGTCCGGCCGGCCGCTGCCCGCCGACCGCTGGCGGTCCGTGACCGTGCCCGTCCTCATCGGCAGCGGGGACGCGGGCGCCCCGCACATGCTCACCGGCGCGCGGGAACTCGCCGCACTGGCCGACAACTTCACCCTGCACGTCTTCCCCGGCCAGGAGCACGGCATCGAGCCTGAGCTCCTCGCCCCCGTCCTGACCGGCTTCTTCACCACCGAGGGGCAGGCATGAGCAAGGTCTTCGCCAGTCTGGGCATGTCCCTGGACGGCTTCATCGCCGGCCCCGACTCCCGTCCCGACAACCCGCTCGGTGACGGCGGAATGCGGATCCATGAATGGGTCTTCGGCGTCGAGAGCTGGCGAGAGCGCCAGAGCATCGGCGGAGGGCAGACCAACCAGGACGACGACATCGTCCAGGAGAACTTCTCCCGTGCCGGCGCCTACATCATGGGGCGGCAGATGTTCGCCGAAGGAGAGGTCGGCTGGCCCGACCCGCCGCCCTTCCGCGCCGCCGTCCTCGTCCTCACCCACACCCCGCGGGAACCATGGGTACGGCAGGGCGGCACCACCTTCACCTTCGTGACCGAAGGGATCCACCGTGCACTGGCCCAGGCTCGCCAGGCCGCAGGGGACAAGGACGTGCAGATCTCCGGCGGTGCCGACACCGTACGGCAGTTCATCGACGCCGGACTGCTGGACGAACTCCAGATCCACCTCGCGCCCGTCGTACTCGGCTCGGGCGTCCGGCTCTTCGACGGCGTCTCACCTGGTCTCGGACTCGAACCCACACGGGTGGTCGACTCCCCCCAGGTCACTCACCTCACGTACGGGATCACCTCGTCCTAGGCGGCTCCTGGGGCCGGGGTCCGGCGACAGCGGGCGAATAGCATGATCAGCCGGACGAGAGGGAGATCATCCGTGACCGCGCAGGCCCCGTACGACGGACCGACGATGGATGCCGTGCTCTACCCGGAGCTCGGCAGCGACGCCGGCGACCCCGGCGCCGGGCTACTGCGCTTCGCGACAGTGGCCGGAGTCACCCTGGCGCCCTTGCGTTTCGCGGAAGGGGCATCGGCACCTCACGGGCCGGTCACCCTCGTCGTCGAGGCCGACCGCGGGAAAGTCCATGTCGTCCTGGAACGCGACCGGCGCGAGATCAAGGTCGACCTGACCAGGCCCTGGCTGGGAGCGGCCCTCTCCGGGCACGCAGAGACGCTGGCGGACGTGGCGGAGGCGATCGGCGACTGGCAGCGCGGTGACGCGCTCACCGTGATCGCCGGGCGGCGGGCGTGGCTCACCGCGTCCCCGCGCGCAGTGGCACACGAGGAGGGGCGCGCTGCCGAGTACGCGTGGGACATGGCGAGGGCCGCGACCGTCGGCCAGTGGAACGGCCCGCTGGTGGAAGCGGCGTACGCCGCCCCGGCGCTTCGGCGGCTTGTCCCGTTCGTCACCCACGGAAGGCTCACCTTCCACCGTTCTCCCGCGCCGCCCTTCTCCCACGACCTCTTCGAGATAGGCCCCGCCGACGACGACAGCTGGCGGGTCGGCAGCCAACAGGCGCCACTCGGCACGCACACCGTCGTCGCCACCGTCGCCGAAGCGATCGCCCTGGTCGTGGACGCGCTTCCCCCGGACTGCAACCCGGCCGGCGAGGCCGGTGCCCACGCGCTCGACTAGCGGGAGGAGCTCTGCGCCTCGGGTCCAGCCGCTCCACCACGACGGCGGAGCCAGCCCCGCCACCAGCGTCTCCGCCGCATCTCCAGCAGGGCGGCGTCGAGGATCCCCTGTGCCGTGCCTTCGTCGTGGATGTCGTCGAACTCGCGGAAGATGACGACGGCTTGGGTGTGCGCGTGGATGGCCTCGTCGTACCGACGCATCCGTCGCAGAGCGAGGCCGAGGTTGCTCAGAGCCTGACCTTCGCCGTAGCGGTCGCCGAGTTCGCGGCAGATCGCGAGGTCCTGTGTGTGGGCGTCGACGGCCTCGCGGTAGCGCCCCACTCTTCGAAGGGCGAGGCCGAGGTTGTTGAGGGCTTTGCCTTCGTCGTGGCGTTCGCCGAGTTCGCGGCAGATCGCGAGGTCCTGCGCGTGGGCGTGGATGGCCTCGTGGTAGCGCCGTAACTTCCGGAGGACGAGCCCGAGGTTGTTGAGGGCCTTGCCTTCGCTGTGACGGTCGCCGATGGCGCGGTGGATCGCTATGGCCTCCGTGTGGGCGCGGATGGCGTCGTCGTAGCGCTGCACCTCCTGCAAGGCGAGGCCGAGGTTGTTGAGTGTCTGCCCTTCGCTGCGGCGTTCGCCGAGTTCGCGGCAGATCGCGAGGTCCTGCGTGTGGGCGTGGATGGCCTCGTCGAAACGTCGCACCTCCTGGAGGGCGTTGCCGAGGTTGTTGAGTGCCCGGCCCTCGTTGTGGCGATCGCCGACCTCGCGGGCGGCGGCGACGGCGGACTCGTTGACGGTGATGGCGTCGTGGAAGTGGCGGCGCCGAGTCAGATAGGCATCCAGGGCGTCCGCCAGATGCGGGACGCTCCAGGGGCGGTCGGCGGCCGTGTGCAGGACCATCGCGATCAGGTTGGCCCGCTCCGCGTCCAGCCAGGCCAGTGCGGCCGTCCGATCCGCGAAGAGGGCGGGTACCGGTTGGCCGCCGATCAGGGCGCGCACGTGGGCGTCGGCCGCGACGCAGGTCTCCGTGTAGTGCTCCACGATCCGCTCCAGCGCACCGTCCTCGCCCTCCTCCTGCGGGAGTTCGGCCGCATACAGGCGGATCAGGTCATGGGCGCGCCAGCGGCCGGAGCCGATCGGCTGCTCGTTGATCAGGCAGGCGCGGCCCAGGGCGGCCAGGCTGCTGCGGGTCTCCCGTTCCTCCCGGTCGTTCAGGGCCGTGGCGGCCTTGAGGGACAGGTCCGGGCCGGGATTGAGGGAGAGCAGGCGGAACAGGCGGGCGTCCTGCTTCCTGAGGCGCCGGTACGACAGGTCGAACGCGGCCTGGACGGCCAGGGACCGGCCGTCTCCGTCCTCGTACCGGAGGGTTCTGAGTCGGGTGCGGGCATCGGCCAGGTCGTCCGCCAGGGTGGCGATCGGAAGGCCTGGGTCGTCGGTCAACAGCGCGGCGGCGATCGTCAGGGCCAGCGGGAGCCGGCCGCAGTGTCCGGCCACCTGCTCCAGGGCCCGGGGTTCCGCTCCGGCGCGCGCCTCGTCGGGGCGGACCTGCGCGAGGGCGGTGGCGATCAGGGCCGTGGCCGACTCGGTGTCGAGTTCGTCCAGGGGGACCAGCCGGGCCCGGACATCGGGTGCGGTCAGGGCGTCGCGGGAGGTGGCGAGGAGCCGGTGGCTGCGGTGTGCGGGCACCAGGGGCCGGAGCTGGCCGAGGGACGAGGCGTCGTCGGCGACGATCAGGACCGGCCCGCGTTCCTCCGCGCGCCGGGCCAGCTCCGACTGGTACAGGCCCGCCTGTTCCTCGACCGTCGCCGGCAGGTCTCGGTCCCGTACCCCCAGCGCCCGCAGCAGTGACTCCAGGGCCTGTTCACGGTTGGTCGGGCCGGTCGGGTCGTAGCCGCGCAGGTGTACGAACAGGGTTCCGCCGGGGAAGTGCCCGAGGCCGACGGCCCGGTGTGCGGCGTGCAGGGCCAGTGCACTCTTTCCGACGCCGGGGAGGCCGGTCACCACCGTCACGGCTGCTCCCGCTCCTCCGGGCGCGAGGACTTTCAGGAGCTCGTCGGTTCGCTCCTCCCGGCCGGTCAGCCATGGGGCCGGCGGTAGCGAGGCCAGCGCCCGGGGTGCGGGGCCGCTGCCCGGCCCCCAGACGTGCTGGGTCCCGATGTGCGAGACGTACTGGTCCTTGCCCGCCTGGTAGCTGCGACCCCGGTCGGAGACGTGGGCCTGCTGCCGGACGTCGTCGGACGGGCCTCGGTCGGTCAACTGCTCAGGACCCTTCTTCGTGCTGGTCCCCGCCCGCCTGCACCACACGCCCCTGCCCGGAGGCCTTCGCGCGCTGCTCGACCTGGGAGGGGATGCCGTCGGTGGACGCGCCCGGGGGCTGGTTCAGGTGGCCGCCCGCCTGGAGGACGCTTCCGTCGTCGCCCGCCTCCGCGTGTTGTTCGACCGAGGTCGGGCGGCTGGCGCCCGGGGCCCCGGGGGACGGGTTCCGGCTGCCACCGACCTGTGTGACCCGGCCGTTCCCCGAGGCCGTCGCCTCCTGCTTCACCGTTCGTGCCGGTGCCGGTGCCGGTGCCGGTGCCGGTGCGGGCTGCGGCAGTTCGCGCGACGCCCACCACCCGCCCGCCGCCAGCACCGCCGCGGCCGTCACCGCGCCGAAGGCGAGGGCGGTGTCCAGGCGGGGGCCCTCGCCCTGGGGCAGCCAGCTCCACGGGAGCGCGCGTACCACCCAGACGCACACTCCGAACGTGACCGCCGCCGTCACCACGACCACCAGCCACCGCACCGCGCGAGTCATCCCGTATCCCTCCACGATCCCGGGCCCGGGCCGCATACGTCCCTGGCCCTCTCATCGTGCCGAACACGGAGTGCCCCCGTCAGGCCGTACGCCCGATCCACGCCGTGAAGGGGTCGTCCCGGGACCGGTGTGGGGACCCGCGGTCCAGGATCCGCACCCGCGGCTCGCGCCCCGTGACCCGCACGCAAGCGCCCCGCGCACGAGCGAGCCCCGGCATACTGGCGTGTCATGAGCACCGCCGGATTCACTCTCCGCCACACCGACCCCGATGCCGCCTCCCGGTGGCTCGGCCCCGCGCCCTCCTGGGGCGGGACGGTCCCCGGGCTCGGGTTCGTGGAGTTGCGGTACGGGAACGCCGTCGGGCGGGGCGACAGCTTCGCGCAGTTCTCGGTCGAGGGGGAGCGCCTGCCCCGGGGGGTCTTCAGCGGCATCAGGTTCGGGCGGGCGCCGCTGCCCTCCCGCGCCAGGTTCCAGGTCGGTGAGTACACCGGCACCCTGAGCCGCCGCCGCAGCGGGCTGTCCCGCGACGGGCGGGCCCTGCGCATCGGCCTCGCCGGCCGGGCGTACCGCTACCGGCGGGGGCACGACAAGAGGGTCCACGAGCTGCTCCGGCAGGGGATCGTCGTCCGGGTCACCCGTGACGACTGGAGCAGGCCGGTGACGCTCGACGTCAGGACCGAGGGCCCGGCCGACGCCGTGGACGTCTCCCTGGCCCTGCTCCTCCAGGGCGTCTACACCCGGCACCTGGCCCAGGGCGGCCGCCTGTACTCGCTGCCGGGCCGGGTCCTGAACCGTACGCCCGACATCTTCTGATTCCCCGACGGCTCAGGCGGCGGGCTTCCAGAGAGTGACCTCGAGGCTGAGCTGCTTGGGCGGAGTCGCGAACGAGCCGGATTCCCCACCGATGAAGCCGGTGATCACGACCCGGGCGATGTTGCCCTTGTCGGTCACGACGCACAGCACCGTCTTGGCGGGAAGGTTCCAGTCGGACATCTTCTCCTCGGTGAAACCGCCGACCTGGGCGGCCCTGGCGCAGTCCTCCGCCTTCTCCGGCGCGTTCGCGGCGGGAAGCTGTGCGGCGTTGCGGCCGTTGCGGAGAACGAGGTAGCCCCAGTTGGGGTTCTGGTAGGTGAGGTCCGCCTCCACGGGGACACCGGTCTGTTCGGCCTTCTCCGTCACGCCGTTCCACTCGTCCTCGGTGTACCGGTGTGTGGCGGGTGCGTCGAAGTCGATGCTGCCGAGGTCGGAGCCGGCCGGCAGCCCCAGGGCCATGACCTGCTTCGTGTAGGGGGCCGTGTACGTCCGGGGGGCCGGAGTCGTGGCTGTGGACGACTCGTCGGGGGAGCCGGTGTCGCTCTCCTTCTCCTGGGGTGCCGAGGACGCGCCGGAGGTCGCGGGAGGCGTGCCGGTCGGATCGGTGGTCGCGGTCGTCGGCGCGGTGGACGGCGGCTGCGTCGGCGCCTTCGCGTTCGACGGGCTCTCGCCCTTGTCCGTCAGGGCTGAGGACAGGACGGCGCCGGCCAGGGAGAAGACGCCGGCGATCACCGCGCCGATGACCGTGATCCGGACGGCCTCGCTCTGCCTGCCGAACCAGCTCTGTCGTCGGGGCGGCCGCGGGGGAGGGGGCGGGAACGGCCCGCCGGGCGAACCGGCGTTCTGGTGCGGGTGGTTGCTCGGAGGCATGGGGGCCGTGGACACCGAAACTCCCTGATTCTCTCTGGTGTTGGTGGAGATCGCCTCCGTCCGTCCGCCCGCTGCCCGCCCGTCCTTCTTCCGACGGCGGGCCGAGGGCGGTGGCGGCGTACGTGCGGCGTACGTGGAGACGCGCTGCGGTGGTGATCTCTTCGCAGCCAACGGACTTTATCGTGCGTCTCGTTGTCCCTCCCCGTCAGAGAGCGAGCGCCGCCCTGATCGTGGCCGTCATCCGGTTCGGATGCCGGAAGACCTCGCCCGCCGTGAACCGCAGCACGCGGCGGATCTCCGGGCAGGACTGCAGCGCGTTGAAGCGGGCCACGTCCCGCTCGTGAGCCCGTCGGGTGCCGTGGAAGGCGTAGCCCTCGACCTCCACCGCCAGGCCCCGCGCGCGGAACAGGAAGTCCGGCCGCAGTGGCGGTCCTGCCGCCGTCCGCAGGATCGGCTGGCACTCGGGGAACAGGCCCGCGTCCCCCATCCGCAGCCTCGCCACCGTCTCCGCCGGCGAGCCCGACGCCGGCTCGGCGAGCCGCAGCCAGGACCGGGCGCGGGGTGTTCCCCGCCGGGGTGCCGCGAGTTCGGCGGCGAGGTCCTCGTACCGGACGAGCGGTTCGCGCCGCACCCCCTCGACCGCCCGCCACGCGAGTGCCGAGTCGGCGACCACCACCGCCTCCTCCCGGCTGCCGGCCGTCCGTATCAGGTCGCCGACCGTCCGCGCCGGGGTCGTCGTCCGCAGGCCCCTTCGTATCGACCCGTCGTCGGCCGTCAGGAACCGCGTGCCGTGGACGCGGACCCGTGTCCCCTCGGCGGCCGTCGAGCGCGACGGTGCCGGGGCCGTGAACTCCAGAGGATCCACGGGTCCCGGCGCCCCCAGCCGCTCGATGCGGTGCAGTCGCGCCGCCGTTCCGTGGCTGCACACCCACTCCGGGCGCAGGAGCTGGAGCGCCGTCGCCCGCACCCGCCAGTCCACCTCCTTCCCCGGGGCCGCCCACGCGCCCCGGCAGATCCGCTGCCAGCCGTCCCCGCGCAGACGGCCGGTCAGGCGGCCCGGCGGCCAGCCCGCCGCGACCGCCCAGACCGTCAGGAGGACCCCGCCCCTGGCGAGGATCGCCAACTCGTACATACGCCCAACGATCCACGGAAGGGGGACACTTCGCACCCCCTGTGGAAAACCTGCCGAAAGCCGTCGTCAGGAATGCGCAAAGGTGGGGGGACAAGCTCGTCGGGCGGGAGCATTCTGGACGGATGACGACGACGGGCGACACTCCGGGCGCGGCCCCGAGTGTGCAGAGCGCGCAGAGTGTGCAGTTGGTCAGTGACCTCGTCACCCGGATCCCCGAGTTCCGGGACGTGTACGAGAACCATGTCTTCCATCAGGGGGGTGTGCAGCCGCACGTCTTCTTCTGGGACGTCGTCCAGGACACCGTCCGCTCCTTCCTCGGCGAGTCCCCGTGCGCTGCGGACTGGCGCCGGACCCTCGCCTTCCTGGAGGAGCAGAGCTGTCGTGGTGTTCTCGGCGTCGACGAGGTCATCATCACCTCCTTCCTCGGCGACCTGCCCTCCCCGCACGAGCCGGGGCACGGCATCGTCCGGCAGCTCGGTCCCGTCATGGCCGCGAAGTTCGTCCGCATAAGGCCGCTGGGCTGAGCCGCACACGGTCGCGGTGCCGAGCCGCGCCAAGCCGCTGGGCTGAGCCGCACACGGTCGCGGTGCTGAGCCGCGCCAAGCCGCTGGGCTGAGCCGGACGGGCCGCCGGGATAATCGGGCGCATGTCCCCGCCGTCCCCGCCCGTACTCAGCCGTCGCACCCGTGCCGTCCGTCCCCTCCGCACCCTCGACCCCACCGTCCTCGCCGTCGGCGGGTACGCCGTGACCCGCCTCATCGGCCTCGCGGTCCTCGCGATCGCCTCAGCCGTCACCGGCGAGGACGGGCTGCACCGGCTCAAGGGCCGCTGGGACTCCGTCTGGTACGTGCGGATCGCCGAGAACGGGTACGGGTACCAGGCCACCCTGCCGAACGGCGACGTCCACCCCGACCTGGCCTTCTTCCCGCTCCTCCCGGCCCTGGAGCGCGGTCTCTCCGCCGTCCTCCCGCTGGAGGCGGCCACCACCGGGCTGCTCGTCTCCTGGACGGCCGGGCTCGCCGCCGCCTGGGGCATGTACCGGTGCGGCGAGCACGCCTTCGGGACCCGCGCCGGCCTTCTGCTCGCCGTTCTCTGGGGCGTGTACCCGACCGCGTTCGTCCAGTCGATGGCGTACACGGAGACGCTGTTCACCGCCTTCGCCGCCTGGTCGCTGTACGCGGTCCTGCGCGGGCGCTGGATCCTGGCCGGCGTCCTGTGCGCGGCCGCCGGGCTCACCCGGCCGACGGCCGTCGCCCTGATCGCCGCCCTCGGGATCACCGCGCTCGTCACGCTCGTACGGGACCGGCGGCTCCCCCTGCGCACGGTGGCCGGGGTCCTCATCGCGCCGCTCGGCTGGCTCGCGTACATCGCGTACGTCGGTGTCCGCCAGGACAGTGCGACCGCCTACTTCGACGTCCAGGCCGCCTGGGGCAACTCCATCGACGGCGGTGTCGCCCTCGCACGTTTCATCGCCGGCCTGCCGTGGCCCGCCGCCCTCGGCCTCTGCGCGGCGCTCGGGCTGCTCGGCGGGCTCGTCCTGCTCTGCGTACGGCAGCGGCAGCCGCTGCCGCTGCTCGTCTACACGATCGGCGTCGTGTTCGTCTCGCTCGTCGGCGCCGCCTACTTCGGCTCCCGGCCGCGGCTGATGATGCCCGCGTTCGGGCTGCTGCTCCCGCCCGCCGTGGCCCTCGCGCGGCTCCGTCTCCGGACCGTCGTACCGGTCCTCGCCGGACTCGCGCTCGCCTCGGCCGTGTACGGGGCCTTCACCCTGCTGGGGTCGGGCCCGCCGTGAGGCCCCCGTCGGCCTCCCCGATCCCGTCGGCGTCGCCGATCCCGTCCCCGCCGGCCTCCCCGATCCCGTTCCCTTCCGGGTTCCCGGGCCCGGAATCCGTCTCCACGCGCACGCGTACCCCCGGCCGCAGCCCCCAGCCCGCCATCGAGCCCGCCTCCGCCTCCAGGACGTGCCGGCCGCGCGGCCGGATCATGCCGAGCCGCCCCGGCCGCATCGTGACGACGGAGCGGACCGTGAACGACCCGTCCAGATAGGCCACGTCGATCGCGAACCGCATCCCGAAGGTGTGCACGCTGTTCGTCCGGACGATCAGCATCGCCCCCGCGATCCCGTCCCGCCCGAGCAGTCCCCGCCGCCGCGCGCGGTACGAGGCCGCCACCTCCAGCGGCACCCCCCGGACCGTGTCGGTCGCCAGCGTCCCCGTCCCGTCCGCCCATTTCCCCATAACGCCAGACCGTAGCGGCCCGCCGAACCTAGGGTCGGCTCCGTGTACGTCACGACGATCATCTCCGCCGCCCTGTGGGGCACCGCCGTCGGGCTGCTCGTGCCGCGCGCCGCGTACCGGCTCTCCGTGCCCTTCGAGGAGCCGTGGCGGGACCGCTGCCCCGCCGGGCACGTGCTCGTGGGGCCCGCGCGGGGCTGGCTCGGCGGGCCGGGGCGGCAGGACTGCGCGACGCCCGGAAGCCCGAGCACGGCACCGCTGCTCACCGCCCTCGTCTGCGCCCTGCTCGCCGCCGCCACCGGCGGGCCCAGGCCCGAGCTGGCGGTCTGGCTGCTCGGCGCGCCCTTCGCCGTCCTCCTCGCCACCGTCGACGCGCGCGTGCACCGCCTTCCGGACGTGCTCACCCGGTCGCTGACCGTCCTCGTCCCGCTGCTCCTCGGGGTCGCCGAGCTCCTGCCGTACGACGCGGGCTCCTGGCTCCACGCGCTGCTGGGCGCGCTCGCGCTCGGCGGTGCCTATCTGGCGCTCCACAGGATCAGCCCGGGCGAGCTCGGCCGCGGCGACGTCAAGCTGGCGCTGCCGCTGGGCGCGGCGCTCGGCTGGTACGGCTGGGACATCCTCTTCTTCGGGGCGTTCCTGGGGTTCCTGCTCGGCGCGGTGTACGGCGTCGGTCTCGTCCTGCTGCGCCGCGCCGACCGTTCCTCGGCGATCCCCTTCGGCCCGTTCATGCTCGCGGGCGGGCTGCTGGGGCTCCTCCTCGGCGCGTTCACCGCGCTCCCGTGACCCTCACCGCCCCTCGCCGCCCCTCGTGGCCGCCGGCGGTCACCGGCTGGTCGCCCGCCGTGACGGCATCGGCCCGCCCACCCGCGCGTCCGGGGCCCGACCTGCCGGAGAACCGTCCCGGGCGGCTGCCCCCGTCAACGCGGCGCCCGGCCCGGACGGTCCCTCTTCGGAGGGACGGAACTCCGCCGCCGCGCCGGGGCGCAAACCCGCCACAGCCCCCTGCAGCCCTTGTCCCGACTGGGATCCCGCGAATTCGGCGAGGTTCGTTCGGCGTACGTGGCGCGCAACACGACTATCGAAGGGTTATGGTGGAAACCCCCCCTCGGGCCGGTCCGTATCCCCCCCACGGACCGGCCCGTTTTTCTTTCCCGGATCCCGTCGGGCCTGCCCCGGATCCCCTCAGGGCCTGCCCCCCCGGTCACTCCGGGAGCGTCAGCCCCGGCCGGCCCAGATGTTCGTGCCCTGGGTGTCCACGGCGAACGAGTCGATCTCCGTCAGCTCGTCCGAGGTCAGCGGCGCGGCCGCGAGAGCCGCCACGTTCTCCTCCAGCTGGGCGACGCTGGACGCGCCGATCAGCGCCGAGGTCATCCGCTCGTCGCGCAGCACCCACGACAGCGCCAGCTGCGCCAGCGACTGCCCGCGCCGACCCGCGATGTCCGCGAGACCGCGCAGCCGCCGCAGCACCTCGTCGGAGAGCAGGTCCGGGTCGAGGGACTTGCCCTGGGTCGCCCGCGAGCCCTCCGGGATGCCCTTCAGGTACTTGTTGGTGAGCAGCCCCTGCGCCAGCGGCACGAAGGAGATGCAGCCCATGCCGGCCGCCTCCAGCGTGTCGAGGAGGCCGTCCTCCTCGGTCCAGCGGTTGATCATCGAGTACGAGGGCTGGTGGATGAGGGCCGGGACGCCCATCTCACGCAGGATCCGCGCGGCCTCGGCGGTCTGCTCGCTGTTGTACGAGGAGACACCCACGTACAGCGCCTTGCCCTGCTGGACGGCGGAGGCCAGGGCCCCCATCGTCTCCTCCAGCGGGGTGTGCGGGTCGAAGCGGTGCGAGTAGAAGATGTCGACGTATTCGAGGCCCATCCGGTTCAGGGAGGCGTCGAGCGAGGACAGCAGGTACTTGCGGGAGCCCCACTCGCCGTACGGGCCGGGGTGCATCTCGTAGCCGGCCTTGGTGGAGATGATCAGCTCGTCGCGGTAGGGCGCGAAGTCCTGGGCGAAGAGCTTGCCGAAGTTCAGCTCGGCGGAGCCGGGCGGCGGCCCGTAGTTGTTCGCCAGGTCGAAGTGGGTGACGCCGAGGTCGAAGGCGCGGCGCAGGATCGCGCGCTGGGTGTCGAGCGCGCGGTCGTCGCCGAAGTTGTGCCAGAGGCCGAGGGAGATCGCGGGGAGCTTGAGGCCGCTGCGGCCGGAGCGGCGGTACTCCATGGAGTCGTAGCGGTCCGCGGAGGCGCGGTACAGGGGGGAATCAGTCACGTATCTCTGCTTATCACGGACTTGTGACAGTCCCGGGCTGGGAGCCTGTCGCCCGTCCGCAGTAGTGTGGCCGCTTGCGGACCGCCGCGGTACGGCGGGCCTGCCGCTGCATGGAGAGGTAAAGAACAGTGAACCTGCGCGACCTGGTGTACGGGCTCTACGCACGCCGGGTGGAAGGCCGCCTCGACCATGCCCAGGTGCCCAAGCACATCGGGGTCATCCTCGACGGGAACCGCCGCTGGGCCAAGGCCTCCGGCGGGACGCCCGAGCAGGGCCACAAGGCCGGCGCGGACAAGATCCAGGAGCTGCTCGGCTGGTGCGCCGAGACCGACGTCGAAGTCGTCACGCTCTGGATGCTCTCCACGGACAACCTGAACCGGCCCGAGGAGCAGCTCGTCCCGCTGCTCGGCATCATCGAGAACGCCGTGCGGGCGCTCGCCGCCGACGGCCGCTGGCGCGTCAACCACGTCGGCACGATGGACCTGCTGCCCGCACGTACGCAGTCGGTGCTCAAGGAGGCCGAGCAGGCCACCCACGACAACACGGGGATACTCGTGAACGTGGCCGTGGGCTACGGCGGCCGGCAGGAGATCGCCGACGCGGTCCGCTCGCTGCTCCTGGAGCACGCGGAGCGCGGCACGAGCTTCGAGGAGCTCGCCGAGATCGTCGACGTCGAGCACATCTCGGAGCACCTCTACACGCGCGGTCAGCCCGACCCGGACCTGGTGATCCGCACCAGCGGCGAGCAGCGGCTGTCCGGATTCATGCTGTGGCAGAGCGCCCATTCCGAGTACTACTTCTGTGAAGTGCACTGGCCGGCCTTCCGCAAGGTCGACTTCCTGCGGGCGCTGCGCGACTACGCCGCCCGGCACCGGCGTTACGGAACCTGATCCACGGCACCCCTCAGGGTCCCCGGAACACCCCGGGGACCCGATCGGAACCGATCACCTCGTGTTCACGAACACGTCGTCATATGCCATGGCATGGCAGAGCCTGTTCGAGGGCATATCCCTGGTGAAGTGAGCGGCACGGAGACCGCCACCCGGGAGGCCCCTTGCACCAGGACGACCGTGCGGGACACGCGCGGGAGAAGCGGAGGGCCGTGGTTCGGCCCGTGCACGGCGGCCCGAACCCGGTCCCATTCCGCAGCGACACCGGTTCCGTCGCACCCCGACCTCACAGGGGTCTTCCGAGGGGGTCTGTCCATCCGTGGTGACAAGCACGAAGCGCCGCCTTTCCGACCGGCGCACCTATGTTCTCGACACCAGCGTCCTGCTGGCCGACCCCAACGCCGTCTCCCGGTTCGAGGAGCACGAGGTCGTGCTCCCGATCGTCGTGGTGACCGAGCTTGAGGCCAAGCGGCACCATCCCGAACTCGGGTACTTCGCCCGGCAGGCCCTGCGCCTCCTGGACGACTTCCGGGTCCGGTACGGACGCCTGGACGCCCCGCTTCCCGTAGGGGACCTGGGCGGCACCCTGCGTGTCGAACTCAACCATTCCGACCCCGGCATCCTGCCCGCCGGTTACAGGTTGGGGGACAACGACTCACGGATCCTCGCGGTCGCGCGCAACCTCCAGGCGGAGGGGTACGACGTCACGGTCGTCTCCAAGGACCTGCCGCTGCGCATCAAGGCCTCGTCGGTCGGACTCCTCGCCGAGGAGTACCGCGCCGAACTGGCCATCACGGACGCCAACGGCTGGACCGGGATGTCCGAGCTGGCGCTCTCCGGCGAGCAGGTGGACCTGCTCTACGACCAGGAGTCGCTGTACGTGCCGGAGGCCGCCGAGCTTCCGGTCCACACGGGCCTGGTGCTCCAGTCCGAGCGCGGCAAGGCGCTCGGCCGGATCACCGCCGAGGGGAACGTACGGCTGGTCCGCGGCGACCGTGAGGCCTTCGGGCTCCGCGGCCGCAGCGCCGAGCAGCGGATCGCGCTGGACCTGCTCCTCGACCCGGACGTCGGCATCATCTCCATGGGCGGCCGGGCCGGCACCGGCAAGTCCGCGCTCGCGCTCTGCGCGGGCCTGGAGGCGGTCCTGGAGCGCCGTCAGCACCAGAAGGTGATGGTCTTCCGTCCCCTGTACGCGGTCGGCGGCCAGGAGCTCGGCTACCTGCCGGGCAGCGAGGCGGAGAAGATGAGCCCGTGGGCTCAGGCCGTCTTCGACACGCTGTCCTCGGTCGCGAGCCGTGAGGTGGTGGAGGAGGTCCTCGGCCGCGGGATGCTGGAGGTCCTGCCGCTCACCCACATCCGGGGCCGTTCGCTCCACGACGCGTTCGTCATCGTGGACGAGGCCCAGTCCCTCGAGCGGAACGTCCTCCTGACCGTTCTGTCCCGAATCGGGGCGAATTCGCGGGTCGTTCTGACCCACGATGTCGCCCAGCGGGACAACCTCAGGGTCGGCCGGTACGACGGAGTCGTCGCCGTGGTCGAGAAACTGAAGGGGCATCCGCTCTTCGCCCACGTCACCCTCACCCGCTCCGAGCGCTCCCAGATCGCGGCGCTCGTGACGGAGATGCTGGAGGACGGTCAGATCTGACCCGATTCGTACGCGTCCGTACCCGTACGGAAGTTGGCGCCGCCCGGCAGAGCGCAGGAGCTTAGCCGGGCGGCGCCCCCATGTCCCCCTCATCGTCGAAAACACCTGCCCCCGCCCAGGTGTGAGCTTTCACACGCAGCGCAGAATTGCCTTGCGGTGTAGCCGTCCGGCAGAGTCTTGCTTCCGTCAGGCCCCGCATACGGCACCCGTGCACCTTCAGGCGCACAAGCACCACATAACTCCACAGTCGTTCGCCGTATGCCGCCCACAGCACCACGGGCCCGTGTCTTCTGTGACCGAGTACGTCGAAGACCAGCGCCAGGGGCACGATTTCGGCCGCGTGGTCACCTGTGCGGGCGTGCTGGAAGGAAACCGTGTGAGCCGGATCTCGGTCCGGGGATTCGCGGTGGCTTCGGCCACTGCGGTCACCACCGTCGGCGCCGTCATGGGCGTTGCGTCGGGTAACGCCGCTCAGTCCTCGGACGACAACTTCGAGGCCACCGCGGCCGACACGACGCTGCTCGCGGACATTCCCGTGGGCGAGCAGGCCCAGGTACAGGTCTCGTCCCTCTCGGAGCAGGCCGATGTCCAGGCCGCCGCTGCCGACTCCGTCGCCAAGAAGTCCGCGGAGGAGACGGCTCGTCTCCGTGCCGCCAAGGACGCCGAGGCGAAGAAGGAGGCGGCCGACAAGGCCGCCGCCGAGGAGAAGGCCGAGAAGGAGCGCAAGGAGGCGGAGGAGGAGCGCGCCAGTCGTTCCGCCGTCCGCGACGCCTCGTCCTTCAGCGCGCAGGGCTCGTACTCCGTCTCCGAGGTCAAGGCGATCGCTCGCCAGATGGTCCCGGCCTCGCAGTTCCAGTGCTTCAGCAACATCGTGGACCACGAGTCCACCTGGAACTACAAGGCAGTCAACCCGGGTTCGGGCGCCTACGGTCTCGTCCAGGCGCTCCCGGGCAACAAGATGGCCAGCGCGGGCGCCGACTGGCAGACCAACCCGGCCACGCAGATCAAGTGGGGCCTCAACTACATGAACGAGCGCTACGGCAGCCCGTGTGGCGCCTGGTCGTTCTGGCTGTCCCACCGCTGGTACTAGTACGGCGTGCTCAACTTCGGGGAGCCCCTCACCGTCCTACGGTGAGGGGCTTCTTGCGTGTAGTTTCGAAGGTCCACGGCCTCCGGGGGGAACGGTGGGGAAACGGTGGGAAAGAGCGAGCGGGGGATGAGGAAAGCGATGTCGAGAGTGCCAGGGTGGCTGGGCCGGCTGGGCGAGAGTCTGAGCCGCATGGGTGAACGCCTCGACGAGCGCCGAGCCGAGGCGGAGCGCGTGGATCCGCTCGATCCGCTCGATCCGCCGTACGAGGACCCGCAGGAGCGGCATCCGGCCGACGCGGCCCCCGCCGCCCGGGACACGAGCGGAACCGGAAACGGAACCGCAGCCGGAGCCCGCACCGGAGCCGGTACCGGAGCCGGAGACGGCTCCCGTACCAGTACCGGAGCCGGGGCGGTCGCCGTCGCCGTGCCCGCCCGCCCCGACGTGGACCCGGACCTGGCCGCACCCCTCCCGGAGCAGGCCGCCGGCCCGGCCGGCGAGCCCGGCCGCTCCGTTCCCGCGCCCCCCTCGTACGCGCCGGCCGTCGCCGCCCGGCCCGACCCCGCCGCCGCGATCCCGTGGGGCATGCGGGTGGCCGCCGAGGCGAGTTGGCGCCTGCTCGTCTTCGCCGGCACCGTCTGGGTGCTGATGAAGGTGATCAGCTCCGTCCAGCTGGTCGTCCTCGCGTTCGTCGCCGCGCTCCTCATCACCGCCCTGCTCCAGCCCACCGTGGCCATGCTGCGCAGGAAGGGCCTGCCGCGCGGGCTCGCCACCGCCGTCACCGCCGTCTCCGGGTTCGTCGTGATGGGTCTGGTCGGCTGGTTCGTGGTCTGGCAGGTGATGGACAACATCGACAACCTGACCGACCGCGTCAAGGACGGCATCGAGGAGCTCAAGCGCTGGGCCCTCGACAGCCCGTTCCATGTGACCGAGCGCCAGATCAACGACATCGCGAAGAACCTCAGCGACACCATCGGCGCCAACGCCGAGCAGATCACCTCCGTCGGACTGCAGGGCGTCGCCGTCTTCGTCGAGGCGATGACCGGCATCCTGCTCGCCATGTTCTCGACGCTCTTCCTGCTGTACGACGGGAAGAAGGTGTGGGAGTGGACGCTCAAGCTGGTCCCCGCCCAGGCCCGGCCCGGTGTGGCGGGCGCGGGACCGCGCGCCTGGCGCACCCTCACCGCCTATGTGCGGGGCACGGTGCTGGTCGCCCTCATCGACGCGGTCTTCATCGGGCTCGGACTCTGGTTCCTCGAGGTGCCGATGGCCGTACCGCTCGCCGTCTTCATCTTCCTCTTCGCCTTCATCCCGCTCGTCGGCGCGGTCGTCTCCGGTGCGCTCGCGGTCGTCGTCGCCCTCGTCACCAACGGGCCGTTCACCGCGCTCATGGTGCTGGTCGTCGTCCTCGCGGTGCAGCAGATCGAGGGCCATGTGCTCCAGCCCTTCATCCTCGGACGCGCGGTACGGGTCCACCCGCTGGCCGTCGTCCTCGCGGTCGCGGCCGGCGGCCTGACCGCCGGCATCGGCGGCGCCGTGGTCGCGGTCCCCCTGGTCGCCGTCGTCAACACGGTGGTCGGCTACCTTCGGGCGTACAGCACGGAGCAGGCGCTGCGCAGCGCGCCGGAACCTCGTGGGGCGACCGCCTACGAGATCGCGCCGACCCCGGCCCCCGGCACGCTCGCAGCCAAGGGGGAGAACACATGATTTCGGAGCCGGAGCTCGACGGTGACACGTCGTACGAGACCACCGAGGTACTGACGGAGGAGCAGGCCCCGCGCCCGCCCAGGGCCCGCCGCCCCTGGCTGTGGGCGCTCGGCGGCGCGGTGGTGGCGTCGGCGGTGTGGGGCGGGGGGCTGTACGCGTTCGAGCAGCGGAAGGAGCCGGGCCCGGACCTCGGCGGGTACGCGACCCTGCCCGGCGAGCAGGAACTCTGCAAGGTCGCGAAGCTCAGGGCGCTGGGCGGGATCCTCGGCAAGCGGAACGTGGACGGATACGGGCCGTTCCTGGACGAGACGGCGATCAGCGAGTCCTCCTGCTCGGCCTCCTTCGGTCCGGAGCAGGCCAGTCAGGCCGTCGACGTGACGTACACGCTGCACAAGGCGATCGACCCCGCTCACGAGTTCGAGGCGAAGGCCCGGCAGGCCGGCCTCCTGCGGAAGATCGACGGCATCGGCGAGCAGGCCTGGTTCGACGACGCCGGCGGGCAGGGTGGAAACCTCTGGGTCCTCGACGGCCAGGCCGAGATCCACCTCCAGCTGTTCTGGTCGACTTCCGTCGACGAGAGCGGGAACCCGATCGAAGGCGCCGCCGAGCAGCCCGATCTCTCCGGGATCGACGTCCCGATGACCCAGGACGCGCTCGCCCTCATGGCGGCGCTCAAGAAGTGACGGACCGGCAGTCACGAAAGGGCCCCGGGGCGCGAAGCCCCGGGGCCCTTCTCGTACCGTGACGCCCTACTCGGCGGAGGCGAGGACCGCTTCCGCGTCGAGGGTGACGCCGACCGCCTGGATCACCGCGGCGATCTTGACGGCCTCCTGGATCGTGGCGCGGTCGACACCGGCCTGGCGCAGGACCTGCTCGTGCGAGTCGAGGCACTGGCCGCAGCCGTTGATCGCGGACACCGCCAGCGACCACAGCTCGAAGTCGACCTTCTCGACGCCCGGGTTGCCGATGACGTTCATCCGCAGACCGGCGCGCATCGTCCCGTACTCGGGGTCCGACAGCAGGTGCCGGGTCCGGTAGAAGACGTTGTTCATCGCCATGATCGCGGCGGCGGACTTGGCCGCCTGGTACGCCTCGGGCTTCAGGTTGGCCTGGGCCTCGGGCTCCAGCTCCTTGAGGACCTTCGGCGAGCGCGAGGCGATCGCGCAGGCGAGGACGGTGCCCCAGAGCTGCTGCTGGGGCAGCTCGCTGTTGCCGATGACCGAACCGAGGTTCAGCTTCAGGTCCTTGGCGAAGTCCGGTATGGCGGACTTCAGTTCGTCGAGAGCCATGTCAGATCACTCGCCCGACAGGAGCGCGGCGGCGTCGAGGGTGCCCTCGCCCTTGTTCCAGTTGCAGGGGCACAGCTCGTCGGTCTGCAGGGCGTCGAGGACCCGCAGGACCTCCTTGGGGTTACGGCCGACGGAGCCGGCGGTCACCATGGTGAACTGGATCTCGTTGTTCGGGTCCACGATGAAGACGGCACGCTGGGCGAAGCCGTCCTCGCCGCGCACGCCGCAGTCGCTCATGAGCTCGTGCTTGGAGTCGGCCAGCATCGGGAAGGGCAGGTCACGCAGGTCGGCGTGGTCCTTGCGCCAGGCGTGGTGCACGAACTCGGAGTCGCCCGAGACGCCGAGGATCTGGGCGTCGCGGTCCGCGAACTCGTCGTTCAGCTTGCCGAACGCGGCGATCTCGGTGGGGCAGACGAAGGTGAAGTCCTTCGGCCAGAAGAACACCACGCGCCACTTGCCCTCGTAGGCCTTGTGGTCGATCTGCTCGAACTCCTTGCCGCTCTCCAGCGACACGCAGGCGGTCAGGTCGTAGGTGGGGAACTTGTCACCGACAGTGAGCACGCGCTCTCCTTGCGAACGGGAAGGGCCCCTTTTGAGGTCTTCCGTGGGGGTTGGACGGCTCACAGCATGGCACGGAGTGCATTGATCAGTGAAATAGCTAGAGTGGGTCGTGTTGATCGAAGGTGGTTATCAGTGATCCCGGCACGACGTGTGAAACAGCCCAGCCTGTCCCAGCTCAGAGCATTCGCGGCGGTGGCGGAACATCTGCACTTCCGCGATGCGGCGGCCGCCATCGGCATGAGCCAGCCCGCACTCTCGGGCGCGGTTTCGGCACTCGAAGAGGCACTCGGTGTCCAGCTCCTCGAGCGTACGACGAGAAAGGTGCTGCTCTCGCCCGCGGGGGAGCGGCTCGCCGTCCGCGCCCGGGCGGTCCTCGACGCGGTGTCGGAACTGATGGAGGAGGCGGAGGCGGCCCAGGCCCCGTTCACCGGGGTGCTGCGGCTCGGGGTGATCCCGACGGTCGCCCCGTATCTGCTGCCCACGGTGCTGCGACTCGTCCACCGGCGCTACCCGGACCTCGACCTCCAGGTCCACGAGGAGCAGACCTCCTCCCTCCTGGAGGGGCTCGCGGCCGGGCGGCTCGACCTGCTGCTGCTCGCCGTGCCGCTCGGCGTGCCCGGCGTCACCGAACTGCCCCTCTTCGACGAGGACTTCGTCCTCGTCACTCCGCAGGGTCATCCGCTGGCGGGCCGGGACGACATTCCGCGCGAGGCCCTCAGAGAGCTGCGACTGCTCCTCCTCGACGAGGGGCACTGCCTGCGCGACCAGGCCCTCGACATCTGCCGGGAGGCCGGGCGCACGGACGGCGCCGAGGTCACCACCACCGCGGCGGGGCTCTCCACCCTGGTGCAGCTGGTCGCCGGCGGTCTCGGGGTGACGCTGCTGCCGCGTACCGCCGTCACGGTCGAGACCGCCCGGAACAACGCCCTGTGGACCGGGCTCTTCACCGAACCGGCCCCCGCCCGGCGGATCGCCCTCGCCATGCGGACGGGCGCGGCCCGGCACGCCGAATTCGAGGAACTGGCAGCCGAGTTGAGGGGTGCGATGCGAGGCCTTCCGGTACGGGTCCTCGACGCCGCCGCCTGAGCTCCACCGGTGACGTGGTGGGCGCGGGCTCCCGAGACCGCCGGCTCCTGAGACCGCCCGGTACGGCAGTGCGCGCCGGTTCCTGAGACCGCCCGGTACGGCAGTGGGTGGCGGTTCCTGAGACCCCCCGGTATCAGGAACCGCCGCCCATCTCCGTACATCCGCTCGGAGGGTTACTCCGTGCGCAGCCCGTCCGCCCGCATCAGGCGCCAGAGGACGGGCATGCTCAGCAGCGTCACGGCAGCGATCAGGCCGAGACCGATCCCGACGACGGGCAGGAAGGCCCACCAGTCCTGGACCCGCTGCCCGCCCATCTTCAGCAGGACGACGCCGAGGCCCGTCCCGCCCGCGACGGCGAGGACCAGACCGAGGACGATCGGCACCGCCGTCTGCCACAGCACCGACCAGCTCAGGGTGGAGCGCCGGGTGCCGAAGGCGACCAGCGAGGAGAGCAGCCGCTTGCGGTCCCTGAGCTGCTCCAGGGTCGCCACCAGGAGCGAGGCCGCCACCAGCAGCATCGTCAGGGTGGAGCCGACCAGGATGCCGGTGCGGACGCTGCTGAACGCGGCGTCCCGCTGGGTGTCCGCGAGCGTGCGGACCCACGACGTCGGCGAGATGGCCTCCGCCGTGTTCCGTACGAGGTCGGCGGCGTCCGGCACGGCGGGGTCGAGCCGGACCAGGGCCTGCGCGTCGGGATCGTCGAGCCGTGCGGCGTCGATCGCCGACGGGGTGGCGAGGACGCCGTACTGGTACATGCCCGTCGGGTCGGGGCGGGAGTCCACGATCCGGGCGCCGGCGGGGATGCGCCACTGCGGCAGCGGGCCGTCCTCGGCGCGCTTCGGCTCGTCCGGGTGCGGATACGGGTCGCGCAGGGCGACGGTGGCGCCGGGCCGTGCCGTCCTGGTGACGTACGTGTCGCCCGGGTTGCCCTGCGCGCCGTGGGCGAGGAAGACGAAGACGTCGCCGTCCTTGCAGGAGGGCAGGGTGGCGAACTCCGCGAGGGAGGCGCAGTCGCCGACCCGGAGCGAGGTCGTCGGGGCGAACTCCTCGCCGCCCTTCAGGGGGCCGGGACGCCACACGTGCGATTCGACGATGCCGGTGACGCCGGTGACGCCCTTGGTCCTCTCGAAACGGTCGATCATCCCGCGGGCCTCGTCGGCGGTACCGGCGTCGACGCCGACGGCGATCTGGGCGCGGGACACGTCCTGTCCCGTGAACTCGGTGAAGTCGTTCTCCATCGCCTGGAAGAGCATCTGGAGCGCGATCGCGCCCGTCGCCGCGACGACGATGCCGCTGACCGCGCGGGCCGCCGTGCCGCTGCTCAGCTGGAGCCGCCGGACGGCGAGCTGCCAGGCCACCGGGCCGGCGTGCAGCCGCTTCACCCCGGCTTCGACGAGCCAGGGCAGCAGCGTGGTCAGACCGATCAGAGCGAGGGTGGTGCCGGTCGCCACACCCACGGTGTCGATGCTCGTCCGGGTCACCTCGACCTCGCCCATGAGCGGGACGAGGAGGGCCACTCCCGCGGCGAGGAGCAGCAGGCGCCACCACAGCCGCCGGCGGCGGGGGGTGGAGGTCCGGACGACGCCGAGCGGTTCGATCACCACACCGCGCAGCGCGAAGAGGGTGACCACGACGGAGGAGACCGGCACGGTGACGAGGGCGAGCGCGGCGAGCGCGGGCATCGGCACGACGTCGGAGGGGTAGGCGTTGACGTCCCAGATGGTGAACGCCCCGGCGAACTGCCGGGCCACCGCGAAGAGTCCGAGCCCGACGAGGAGACCGAGCAGTGCGCCCGCGAGGGACTCGCCGGCCGCGATCCGCCGGGTCATGGCGGTGTCGGCGCCGACGAGGCGGAGCGCCGCGAGACGCCGGTCGCGCTGTTCGCCGCCGAAGCGGACTGCGGTGGCGATGAAGACGAGCACGGGCAGCAGCAGGACGACGCAGGCGACGACGACGAGGAGGATCAGGAACGCGTTCATCGGTTCCTCGGGTACCGACCAGCCGTAGCGCACGCCGCGCCCGTCGAGGTTGTCGGTGGTGAGGAAGCCGACGTGGGCGACGTACCGCAGGTCGGCGGGGCCGATGAGTCCCTCCGGCGAGATCGTCCCCGCGACCTTGTAGGGGAGGCGCTCCTTGAGGAGGGCCCCGTCGGGTGAGTCGAGCAGGTCCCGGAGCGCGGGGGAGACCAGCATCTCGCCTCGGGCGGGGAACGCCGCCGCGCCCGGCGGGACCGCAGGGCTGTCGCCCTCCGGGGTGAGCAGCAGGCCGCTGATGACGTCGTCCCGGTAGACGGTGGTCCTGCCGAGGTGGAGGAAGGAGTCGTCCCGGGGCGCGGTGATCTGCTCGCTGCCGTCGACGGCGCGGACGGACTCGCGCACCTCCCGCTGGAAGAGCATGTTCGGCAGGGAGGAGGCGAGCAGCAGCAGGGCCACGCCGAAGCCGACGCCGGTCGCGGTCAGCAGGGTGCGGAGGAGGCCCGACCGGCCTCCGGTGACCGCGAACCGGGCGCCGAGCGCCAGGTCGCGGATCCAGGTGCGGAGCGTCATGCGGCCCACTCCGCGTCGCGTACGGCTCCGTCGCGTACGACGATCTCGCGGTCGGAGTAGGCGGCGACGCGGGCCTCGTGGGTGACGAGGACGACGGCGGCGCCGGTGTCCCGGGAGGCGTCGGTGAGCAGGTGCATGACCCGCTCGCCGTTGAGGGAGTCGAGTGCGCCGGTCGGCTCGTCGGCGAAGATCACCCGCGGGGCGGTGACGAGCGCGCGGGCGACGGCGACGCGCTGGCCCTGGCCGCCGGATATCTCGCCGGGGCGCTTGTGCGCGGTGTCGTCGACCTCCAGGCGGGCCATCCACTCGGCGGCCCTGGTCTCGGCGGCCTTCCGCTTCTCGCCGTTGAGGCGGAGCGGGAGGGCCACGTTCTCGACGCAGGTCAGCTCGGGGACGAGCTGGCCGAACTGGAAGACGAAGCCGAAGTCGGCACGGCGAAGGGCGCTGCGCGCGGTGTCGGACATCGCGGTCAGGTCGCGTCCGTCGTAGGTGATCGTGCCCGCGTCGGGGCGCACGATGCCGGCCAGGCAGTGCAGCAGGGTCGACTTGCCGGAGCCGGAGGGTCCCATGACGGCGACGACCTCGCCGGCCCGGAGCGCGAAGGAGGCCTGGGCGAGCGCCGTGGTCGGGCCGTAGGTCTTGTCGAGGCCGGTGGCGGTCAGGAGGGGGGTGGAGCTCATCGGCGGATCTCCTCGGCGAGCCGGTCGAGGCGGGCGGCGGTCAGTTCCAGCCAGCGCAGGTCCGCTTCCAGGTGGAAGAGGGCGTGGTCGCAGATGAGCTGGTCGGCGAGGTCGCCGTCCTTCTTGCGGCGGGTGAGCTCACGCATCAGGCGCAGGTGCTCGGCGCGCTGGGTGTCGAGGAGCTCGGCGGCGCCGCGGCCGGTCAGCAGGGCCAGGACGACCTTGGTGTAGAGCGTGGACTGGAGGTACGGCTCGGGCTTCTCGGGAGTGGTGAGCCACTGGGCGACATCGGTGATGCCGGCCTCGGTGATGGCGTACCGCTTCCGCTCCGGGCCGCCGCCCGCCTCGATGCCGTCGACGACGACGAGGCCGTTCTTGAGGAGCCGGGACATGGTCGAGTAGACCTGGCCGTAGTGGAGCGGCCGGTCGTGGCCGAACTTCTCGTCGAAGGCGCGCTTGAGGTCGTAGCCGTGGCGCGGGCCGGACTCCAGGAGTCCCAGAAGGGTGTGACCGATGGACATGGCGGTCACTGTACACGGGGTGTATACCCACGATGTATAGCGCTCGGCGTGGGGTGGGGAAAGTCGGTCACGAAACGGAAGCAATCCCTCACGCAACCATCGGTCCTGCCCGAGCGTCGGTTCCTCTGGGCATGGGTGCTGATTCTCACGTCCGGAAAAGGCGTGATCGGTTGTCCTTTGTCTGCATCGTCGGTGTTAGCTGGCTAGCTGACCCGATCCGGCGCGGGGACACGGGCCGAGGCACGCCGGGACACACGACGAGCGGAGCGACAGGACACATGGGCCGACCGGACAAGAGCAAGGTGAAGAAACGCGGCCTGCGCCGCTTCTTCTCCTGGAAGAAGCTCCTGGGCACCTTCTTCGTGGTCTGCCTGCTCGCCATGGGCGCCCTGTACGTCGTCTACCTCCTGGTCCCGGTGCCGACGGCCAACGCCGAGGCGACGATGCAGAGCAACATCTACAAGTACGCCGACGGCAAGGTCCTCGCCCGCACCGGAGAGGTCAACCGCGAGATCGTCGGCCTCGACAAGATCCCCCTGAAGGTCCAGAAGGCGTTCGTCGCCGCGGAGAACAAGACCTTCTACAAGGACAACGGCGTCGACATCAAGGGCACCACCCGCGCCGCCTGGTCCACCATCACCGGCAAGGGCAAGCAGGGTGGTTCGACCATCACCCAGCAGTACGTCAAGAACTTCTACCTGAGCCAGGACCAGACCGCGACGCGCAAGCTCAAGGAGATGGTCATCGCCATCAAGGTCGACCAGCAGTCGACCAAGAGCGAGATCCTCGCCGGGTACATGAACACCAGCTACTACGGCCGCAGCGCCTACGGCATACAGGCCGCCGCCCGCTCGTACTACGGCGTCGACGCCACCCAGCTCACCACCGCCCAGGGCGCCTACCTCGCCTCGCTGCTCCAGGCGCCCAACCAGTACGACTGGACCTCCGCGAGCAGCACCGGCCGCAAGCTCGTCGAGGAGCGGTGGAACTACGTCCTCGACAACATGGTCGGCGAGGGCTGGCTCCCCGAGTCCGAGCGCGCCACCATGAAGTTCCCCGTCCCGCAGAAGCCCAAGCCCCTCCCCGGCATGGAGGGCCAGACCGGCTACATCGTCGAGGCCGCCAACCAGGAGCTGATGCGCCAGGGCGTCAGCGAGGAGGACATCAAGGCCGGCGGCTGGACGATCACCCTCTCCATCGACGAGAAGCGGCAGAAGGCCCTCGTCAAGGCCGTCGACCGGCAGCTGGAGGCCAAGCTCGACCGCAAGGGCGACAAGAAGGACGCCACCGTCCAGGCCGGCGCCACGTCCGTCGACCCGAAGACCGGCGAGGTCGTCGCGATGTACGGCGGCGTCGGCGCCACCGAGCACTGGACGTCCAACGCGACCCGCCGCGACTACCAGCCCGCCTCCACCTTCAAGCCGATCGTCCTCGCCTCCGCCCTCGACAACCGCTCGGTCACCCAGGACGGGCGGGAGATCGGCCTCGGCACGGTCTACGACGGCACCAGCAAGCGCAAGGTCGTCGGCAGCGACATCGCCTTCGCTCCCGAGAACGAGGACGACCGGAGCTACGGCCCCGTCAGCGTCCAGAAGGCCACCAACAGCTCCATCAACTCCGTCTACGCACAGATGATCGTGGACGTCGGCGCCGCCAGGACCAAGGAGACCGCCCTCGCCCTCGGCATGAAGGACGGCGCGGACTTCGGCACGACCCCCGCCATGTCCCTCGGCACCATGGGCGCCTCCACGATGGACATGGCCGGCGTCTACGCCACGCTCGACAACCACGGCAAGAAGGTCACCCCGACCCTCGTGAAGGCCGCCGCGCACAAGGACCGCACGCTCTCGCCCGCCAAGGGGATCGGCGGGCAGGTCATCAGCCGCGAGGCCGCCGACACCGTCACCCAGGCCATGACGGGCGTCGTGCAGAACGGCTCCGGCTTCCGCGCCGCGGGTGAGTACGAGGCCGCGGGCAAGACCGGCACCTCGGAGAACAACCGTTCCGCCTGGTTCGTGGGCTACACCCCCGAACTCGTCACCGCCGTCGGCCTCTTCGGCGAGGACGCCAAGGGCAACCAGGTCACCCTCACCAACACCATCAACGAGGGCCGCGCCAACGGTGGCCGTACCCCCGCCCAGATCTGGGGCGACTACACCACCCGCGCCCTCGACGGCGGCTCCGACGCCTCCTTCGACCTGGAGACCGACGGCTCGACCGGCTTCGACCCCGAGCCGACGTCCAGCGGCAGCACCGAGCCGACGGAGGAGCCGACGACCGAGGAGCCGACGCAGGAGCCGACCACGCGGTCCCCGGACCCGACGCCCCCGCCGACCTCCACGGCCACCACGCCGCCGGAGCCGACGCGTGACCCGGCCACCACGCCCCCGGAGCCCACGACCGCGCCGCCGGTCACCGACGAGCCGTCCCCGCCGCCGTCGATCGAGCCGCCGAACCCGGACGACAGCCAGGGCGGCACCGACCGCCCGCTGCGGTAGCGAGCGGCCGCCTCATCGGCGTGACGAAAGGGCCGGACCCCACCGGGGGTCCGGCCCTTCCCGCTCTCACCAGATCTCGCGACGTCCACGTCCGCGGCCTCGCCACGTCCGCGGCCTCGCCACGTCCGCGGCCTCGCCACGTCCGCGGCCTCGCCACGGCTACGACTGACTCGGCGTCGCCAGCTCGAACCAGACCACCTTGCCGCCCGACAGCCGGGTCGCCCCCCACCGCCGCGCCAGCCGGTTCACCAGGAACAGGCCGCGGCCGCCCTCGTCGGTGTCGCGCGCCCGCCGCTGCCGGGGCAGCTGCGGCGAGTCGTCGCCGACCTCGCAGCGCAGCACGTCCGTCCGCAGCAGCCGCAGCGTCACCGGCCGTTCCGCGTACCGCACGGCGTTGGTCACGACCTCGCTGATCAGCAGCTCGACCGAGTCCGTCAGCTCCTCCAGGTCCCAGCGGGCGAGCGCCCGCCGGGCGAGCCGCCGCGCCCGCCCCGGAGCCGCGTCCTCCGGGTCCAGGAACCAGTACGCCACGTCGCTCGGCGCGATGCCGTCGAACCGCGCCGCGAGCAGCGCGATGTCGTCGTCCCGGTCACCGGGACCCAGCATGTCCAGCACGTCGTCGCAGAGCGCCTCCAGGGGCGGCGAGTGGTCCGGCCCGGTCAGCTGCGCCGTCGCCGCGAGGCGCTCCCGCAGCTGCTCGATGCCGGTCCACACGTCCCGCAGCCGGGACTCGACCAGACCGTCCGTGTACAGCAGCAGCGTGGCACCGGCCGGAGCGTCCAGCTCGACCGCCTCGAAGTCCACGCCGCCGACGCCGATCGGGGCACCCGGGGGCACCCGCAGCACCTCGGCACGGCCGCCCAGGTGGAGGAGTATCGGCGGCGGATGGCCGGCGTTGGCCACGGTGATCCGGTGCGAGACCGGGTCGTACACCGCGTACATGCAGGTCGCCATCCGGTTCTCGCCGAGCCGCTGCGCCTGCTCGTCCAGATGGTGCAGGACCTCCTGCGGGGGCAGGTCGAGCCCGGCCAGGGTCTGCGCGGTCGTGCGCAGCTGGCCCATGATCGCCGCCGAGGTCATCGAGTGGCCCATGACGTCACCGACGACCAGCGCGACCCGGCTGCCGGGCAGCGGGATCGCGTCGTACCAGTCGCCGCCCACCCGGGCCGTCTCCGCCGCCGGCAGATAGCGCGAGGCCAGCTTGACGCCGGTCGGCTGCGGCAGCGAGTCCGGCAGCATCGTCCGCTGGAGCTCGTCCGCGATGTACGCCTCACGGCCGTACAGCACGGCCTTGTCGATGCCGAGCGCCGTGTGCGTGGCCAGCTGCGCCGCGACGAGCAGGTCGTTCGGCTCGAAGCCGGCCCGCTCGGGGCGCCGCAGGAACACGGCGGCGCCGATCACCCGGCGCCGGCCGCGCAGCGGCGCGAGAACGGCCCGCAGCCCGCCGGGCAGCGGATGCTCGGGGCCGAGGAGTTCGGTCAGCGCGGTCTTGGCGGCGGCGGAGTCGCCGAACACCGGCCGCACCCCGCGCAGGACCTCGGCCAGCGCCCCACCGGACCGCACCTCGCAGAGTTCGGCCGCGGGGGTCGGATCCGGATCGGGCACGAGGACGAGCTCCTCACCCTCCAGATCGCTTAACCGCAGCCGGTCCGTACGGCGCAGTCGCAACACGAACGGCGCGACCGGCCGCTCGTCGCCCACCGGCAACGGGTCGCGGAGGTAGACCAGGATCTCGTCGGAGAAGGTCGGCACGGTCGCCCGGCACAGACCGAGCACGATCTCGTCCAGGTCGATGCCGCGGGCGATGCGCCGCGTCGCCGCCCCGACGAACCGCAGCTTCTCGCCCTCGCGCCGCGCGACGGAGTCCCCGCCGCGGCCGCCGCCCTGGAGCTGCGCCGACACGGCGACCGCCATGGTTCCGGGGCCGCCGGGCGCCGTGGGCGGCAGGGGCGTGGGCGTGTCCGCGCCCGGGGAGGCGGCGGCCGCCGGGCCCGCCGGCCCGCCCGGCTGTGCGGGCACGTCGGAGGGCAGGCCGGCCGCTGCCTCCTGGCGAGGGCGCGCGCGTTCCTGCGACCGGGCAGCCAGGGGCTGCCGGCCTTCGTGGGAGGTGGGATGCTCCGTCACGCGTGGGATTCCGTCCGTCCGGGCCGGTGGTGCGATGCACTCGCTCTTCTCGCCGATGCCGCGCCTTCGGCGGGGCTAAACCCCTTGTGTGCGGTGGATGTGAAGGCTCCGCGAGCGGCGGCACCAGCGGGGGTCGGAACACCCGGGCAGACGTCCGGCACTGCTCTCCCCCTCGTGGATGACTTCTGGTCAGGTCCTGCGCTGAGTTCGGTCGTTGACGTGCTGCTCGGTCGGTCTGACGTGCCGTTCGGTCCGCCCCTGCCGCGCGGAGGACGATCCTACGTTTGAACCCCGGGGGCGCATCAAGGGTCTCACGGTGCCGTGTGCGCCGGAGTGCGGTCCCAGTCGGCCGGCAGCTCCGGAACCCGCCATGCCGGATCGGGCCGCCAGTTCTCCCAGCCGTCCGAGAACGGCGCCCCCCACTCCTTGATGCGTTCGACCGCCCGCTGCCCGGCGCCACGCACGCGTGCGGCCTGTTCCGGACCCATCAGGCCGGACCGCTGCGCCTGCGCGAACTCGTCCTCGTCCCGCCACAGCCAGCTGTGGTCGGGATAGACGGAGATGTCGAGGAAGTGGTCCTCGGAGTCGAAGCCGCCGGCCCAGCGGACCCGCGGCTCCTCCAGGTTCACGTACCAGCTGCGGAAGCGCCAGCCGCGTTCCCAGAACAGCCACACCGACCACGGGTCGCCGGGCCGCGCCAGCTTCAGGACGCCGCTGCCGGCCCACCGCGCGCGTTCCGTGGTGCGCGGCGCGGTGTAGCGGGTGGCGAGGGGCTCCTCGTGCACGGGAGTGCCGTCGGCGAGCACCGGGCGGACGCACTCCGTGCCGGGTGCCATCCAGACCGCGAGGAGGTCCGACGTGTCCTGGACGACCGTCACCGGTCGGCAGATGTGCACGTCTCCGGTGCCGTTGCCGCGGTAGCGCCAGAGGATGTGCTCCCCCGGCGCCCAATGCTGAGAGCCGACCGATCCTGTCATGCGCAGATCTTAGGGGCGCGCTCCCACGACCGCAGCGGCATGGATCACGGATGAGTCATACGCGTACGTCTGTCACGGTCGCGTCATCCGCAGGACGTCCAGCGCCTCGTCCAGCTGCTCGACCGTCAGGTCGCCGCGCTCCACGTACCCGGACTCCAGCACCACCTCGCGGATGGTCCTCCGCTCGGCCAGCGACCTCTTCGCGACCTTGGCGGCCTCCTCGTAGCCGATGTACTTGTTCAGCGGGGTGACCACGGACGGCGAGGACTCGGCGTACTCGCGGGCCCGCTCGACGTTGGCCGTGATCCCGTCGACCGTGCGGTCGGCGAGCAGCCGGGACGCGTTGGCCAGGAGGCGTACGGACTCCAGGAGGTTCTTGGCCATCACCGGCAGCATCACGTTGAGCTCGAAGTTCCCGGCCGCGCCCGCCACCGCCACCGTGGTGTCGTTTCCGGTCACCTGCGCGGCGACCATGAGGACCGCCTCGGGGATCACCGGGTTCACCTTGCCCGGCATGATCGACGAGCCGGGCTGGAGGTCGGGGAGGTTGATCTCGGCGAGGCCCGTACGGGGTCCGCTGGCCATCCAGCGCAGATCGTTGGCGATCTTGGTGAGGGAGACCGCGACGGTACGGAGCTGCCCGGACGCCTCCACCAGGGCGTCCCGGGCGCCCTGCGCCTCGAAGTGGTCGCGGGCCTCGGTCAGCGGCAGCCCGGTCGCGCGGGCGACCTCCGCGATGACGGCCGCCGAGAAGCCGGCCGGGGTGTTGATGCCGGTGCCCACCGCCGTACCGCCGAGGGGCAGTTCGGCGAGCCGGGGGAGGGCCGAGCGCAGCCGCTCCACGCCGTACCTCACCTGCGCCGCGTAGCCGCCGAACTCCTGGCCGAGGGTGACCGGGGTGGCGTCCATGAGGTGGGTACGGCCGGACTTCACCACCGACGCGAATTCGGCCGATTTTCGCTCAAGGGAGGCGGCCAGGTGATCGAGGGCGGGGATCAGGTCGCGGGTGACGGCGCCGGTGGCCGCGATGTGGATCGAGGACGGGAAGACGTCGTTGGAGGACTGCGAGGCGTTCACATGGTCGTTGGGGTGGACCTCGCGGCCCTCGGGGAGCCGCTCGGTGGCGAGGGTGGCGATCACCTCGTTGGTGTTCATGTTGGACGAGGTGCCGGAGCCGGTCTGGAAGACGTCCACCGGGAAGTGCTCGTCCCAGCGTCCTTCGGCGACCTCCTCCGCCGCCGAGGCGATGGCCTCGGCGCGGTCCCGGTCGATCACGCCGAGCTCCGCGTTGACCTGGGCGGCGGCGGCCTTGATCCGGGCGAGGGCCTCGATGTGGGCGCGCTCCAGGCGCTGCCCGGAGACCGGGAAGTTCTCCACGGCCCGCTGGGTCTGGGCCCGCCACTTGGCGTGTGAGGGGACCCGCACCTCGCCCATGGAGTCGTGCTCGATCCGGTAGCCGTCGGCCTGGTCGGTGTCGTTCATGTTCCTCAACCTCCTATAAAAGATGAGCACTTGTCTTGTTCGATGTATTCCCATCGGGCGTACCGGCCAGTAAAAACCGTGGGTAACCCCACTTCCAGGAGGCGCAATGACGCGCACCAGGTACAGACACCGCTGGCCCATCGCCGTCGTCGCCGCGGCCGCCGCCGCGCTCGGCACGATGACCGCCGCCGCCCCCGCCGGAGCGGCCGGCCCGGGCGCCGCCGCCGACACCACGGCCGGCACCGCCGCCACGGCGGTCACCGCCGCCGTCCCGCTGCCGCCCGAGCTGGAGGCGATCCGCGCCGCCGAGGCCACCACGATCTACGGCAGCCCCGAGGAGCGCCCGCTCGCCCAGCGCAGGACCGGCCTGATCTCGCTCGGCGACAGCGAGATCTCCGGCGAGGGCGTCGGCACCTACGAGTCGCCCACCAACGGTCCCACCAACTGGTGCCACCGCTCGCCCGACGCCGCCATCCACCGCACCGGAATCCCCGCGGACCTCACGTTCAACGTGTCCTGCTCCGGCGCGTACACCGGCAACATCAAGATCGGCGGCTCGAAGCAGTACGCCGACGAGCTCGTCCAGAGCGACAACCTGGCCGTCAAGGCGCGCAACACCCGGATCAAGATGATCACACTCGTCGCCGGGGCCAACGACGACCTGCAGTTCGGGCCCGTCATGACCGACTGCGTCACCCGCTACCTGCTGCTGCAGGGCGCCTGCGAGCCCAAGTACGCCCCCGGCTGGCAGGCCCGCGTCGACGCGCTCGTCCCCAAGGTCGAGCAGACCGTCCGCGACCTCAAGACCGTGATGCGCGACGCCGGTTACGCCGACGGCGACTACAAGCTCGTCGTGATGGGCTACCCCAGCCCCATCGGCCCGGACTTCCGTGACAACCCCGGCTTCCCCGGGAAGCTGATCTGCGGCGGCCTCGGCTACGACTCCGACACCGTCTGGGGCCGCAACACCGCCGTCCCCGCCTTCGAACGCGGGATGCGCGCGGCGGCCGCCTCCACCGGCGCCGTCTACCTCGACAACTCGCGGCTCTTCCACGGCCACGAGGTCTGCATGGAGGACGCCTGGGCCCGCGGTCTGTACATCGACCTCTCCAAGCCCGGGACCCCGGACGAGAACTCCGTACGGCAGTCCTTCCACCCCAACGCGCGCGGGCACGCCGCCTTCGCGTCCTGTCTCACCCAGATCTACAACTCGGGTGCGCGTGAGGCCGGTTGCGCCGACGTGAACTCCTCGGGCACCCCGACCCTCTTCCCGCTCGCCTGGGACGACGCGTACAAGCCGCTGAAGAACCAGGCGACCGGCAACTGTCTGGACGTCGACGCGGCCACCTCGGCCAACGGCACCGCCGTCCTGGGCTGGGACTGCCACGGCGGCCGCAACCAGGGCTGGTGGTACGACTCCACCCGCCGCACGGTCCACACCCAGCTGACCCAGGACCGCTGCCTGGACGTCCCCGCGTCCGGCTACCAGGCGGGCAAGGCGCTCGTCCTGTGGAACTGCCACGGCGGCGCCAACCAGAGGTTCGTCCGCGACGGCGCCACGATCCGTCCGGCCGACGCGACCGGCCTCTGCCTCACCCAGAGCGCGGCGAAGCAGCCGATCAGGCTCCAGACCTGCGACGGCTCGGCGAACCAGAAGTTCGCGTAGCCGACGTCCCCGGCCTCCGTACTCCGGTACGGAGGCCAGGGGGTGCGCTGTACCCCGTACGGAGGCCAGGGGCGTGCGCTGTACCCCGTACGGAGGCCAGGGGGTGCGCTGTACCCCCGTACGGAAGTCAGGCCGTGTGCTGAACCCGCGCGGGATCAGAGCGTCTTGAGCGTGGTCCTGGCCAGCTCGTAGGCCGGGAGCATCGCCCGGTGCTCCGCGGTGTCGAGTCCACCGAGGTGCACGATCACCGTCCCCTTCGGTGTCGAGACGGCGAACGCGCGCTCCTCCTTCGACTCCTCCATCAGCGTGTCGTGGACGGTGTACGTCACCTCGGTGACGGGGCCCGCGCCGGACCCGCTCTCCTTGTAGGCGACCTCGGAGGTGTTCTGCTCGGCCTTCACGAACCCTTCGAGGACCGTCCTGGCCGAGCCCTTCCCCGCCGTCCACACCCGCAGGTAGCCCACGTGCCCGGCCGGCTTGGCGTCGACCTCGCAGCGGACCGTGGCCGGACCCTGCTTGGTGAGCGCCGCGAACTCCGGGTCCTCGGGGTCCTCGATCGCCTCCGGCGTCCACTTCTCCGCCAGCCCGAAGGAGACGGGCAGGGTGGCGCAGGCCGTCCCCGGACCGCCGACCGTCGCGCGGGACGCGGCCGCCGCGGGCGCCCCGGTGGTGCCCGAGGACGTACCCGTCGCGGGCGCCGCCGTGGGCCGTGCGCCCTGCGTGACCTCGGGCGACGGCTCGACGTCGCCGCAGCCGGCGAGCAGCAGCCCCGCCGCCAGGGTGGCGGCGACCGGGGCCAGGGTCCGTATCGGGTGTCTCATGCGCGTCAGCGTAGTGGCGGCCCGATGTCCACCGGACGGGCGTACCCGGGGAGGCCGTCGCACAATGTGAAGCAGGTCCGAAGATCCCCGGGGGCTCCCCGCAGGAGGCAGGACATGTCCCACAGCTTCAGGAGGATCGGCGTGCTCGGGGTCACCGCCGTGGCCGCCGGTGCCTTCTCCGCCGTCGCCGCCGTCCCGGCTTCCGCCGCCGAAGGGTTCGAGTTCACGCTCTACGCGAAGGAGGTCCCGACCGGCCAGGGCGACGACACGACCGGCCCGCCGCCGAAGCTCGGGAGTTCGTTCGCCTTCGCCGACGACCTCTTCAGGGAGAAGGGCGGAGACACGGTCGGCCGCGACGGAGTGACCTGCACCGTGGTCCGCACCGGCAGCCCCAACGACCTGGTGTGCGTGGGCACCTTCGTGCTGAACGGCGGACCCGGCGGCCAGATCATGGGCCAGACCCTGCTGTCGGTCGACCCGGACGCCGAGGAACAGGCCGCGTTCGACATCGCCGTCACCGGTGGGACGGGTGACTTCGAGGACGCGCGCGGCACCATTCGCTCGACTCCGGACGGGGACTACTCACGGCTGGAGTTCCGCATCACCGGGTGAGCTCCCGGACGGAGTCCGGGCCCGGCCCACCGCGGTGTTCAGGACAGCTTGCCGCCGTAGTCCGGGAGCTTGAACGTGCGCTCGGCGTGGCCGCCGACCAGGTCGGTGGTGTTGTTGCCGATGTTCGCGATGATCGTGTAGCCCTTGGCCTCGATCTTGGCGCGCTGCTCCGTCTTGTACGCGCTGACCTCGGCGAACAGGTCGGGGAGCGAGCGCACGTACAGCCCGTCGACCGGGTAACCGACCTGCTTGAGGTTCCAGTCCGTGAGGGAGTGGATGATGCCCGGGCGGGCGGTGACGAAGAAGACGTCGACCCCGCGGTCGTGGGCCTCGCGGACGAGGGTGCGGACCTCGGAGATGGCCGGGGTCGGCAGCTCCCAGAAGGGGTGGAAGTCCGTCTCCAGCGAGCTGTTGTCGATGTCGAGGACGATCGCCTGCTTCTCGTCGCCGGCGTCCTCGGAACGCTTCTCGATGTACGGGCGGGCCTGCGCGATCACGGCGGCCACGTCACGGCGCCAGGTCGTGTAGTCGACGTCCTTGAAGGCGGCGGTCGACGTGCTGTGGCCGTCCGGGTCGGAGGCGGAGGCGGTGGGCGCGGGCCCGACGACGAGGAGGGCGGTCAGCGCGAGCGTGGCGGTGGTTCCGGCGGCGGCGCGCCTGCGGAGGGGCGTGACGGGCATGGGGGGCTCCTTGGTCGACCAGCTCAGGACTTTGGCATGCTCGCGCTCAATACTGGACAGTAGGCAACGAGATGGCTACCGGTCGGTAGCGACTTTCTGAGCGGACGGCGAAACCCCCCGGTCCGAGAGGACCGAGGGGCCTGCGCGCATGCCGGGTGATCAGCCGAGACCGGGACCCCGCACCGGGATGTGCGTGAACGTCGGCTCCGGGGCCGGATTCTGGAAGAAGTCGTTGCCCTTGTCGTCCACCACGATGAACGCCGGGAAGTCCTCGACCTCGATCTTCCAGACCGCCTCCATGCCGAGCTCCTCGTACTCGACGACCTCGACCTTCTTGATGCAGTCCTGCGCGAGCCGCGCCGCCGGGCCGCCGATCGAGCCGAGGTAGAAGCCGCCGTGGCTGCCGCAGGCGTTCGTGACCTGCTGCGAGCGGTTGCCCTTGGCCAGCATGACCTTCGAGCCGCCCGCGGCCTGGAACTGCTCCACGTACGAGTCCATCCGGCCGGCCGTCGTCGGACCGAAGGAACCGGAGGCGTACCCCTCGGGGGTCTTCGCCGGACCCGCGTAGTAGACCGGGTGGTCCTTCAGGTACTGCGGCATCTCCTCGCCCGCGTCCAGGCGCTCCTTGATCTTGGCGTGCGCGATGTCGCGCGCCACGACCAGCGGGCCGTTGAGGGAGAGGCGGGTCTTGACCGGGTACCTGGTCAGCTCGGCGAGGATGTCGTCCATCGGCTGGTTCAGGTCGATGGTGACGACGTCGCTCTCCTCGGAGAGGTGCTCGTCGGTGGTGTCCGGCAGGAAACGCGCCGGGTCCGTCTCCAGCTGCTCCAGGAAGACGCCCTCGGCGGTGATCTTCGCGACGGCCTGGCGGTCCGCCGAGCAGGAGACGGCGATCGCGACGGGCAGCGAGGCGCCGTGACGGGGGAGGCGGACGACGCGGACGTCGTGGCAGAAGTACTTGCCGCCGAACTGCGCGCCGATGCCGATCTTCTGCGTCAGCTCGAAGACCTTCTCCTCCAGCTCCTTGTCGCGGAAGCCGTGGCCGGTCTCGGCCGAGCCCTCGGAGGGCAGCTCGTCCAGGTAGTGCGCGGAGGCGTACTTCGCGGTCTTGAGCGCGAACTCGGCGGACGTGCCGCCGACGACGATCGCCAGGTGGTACGGCGGGCAGGCGGCCGTGCCGAGCGAGCGGATCTTCTCCTCCAGGAACTTCATCATGCTCGCCTCGTTGAGGACGGCCTTCGTCTCCTGGTAGAGGAAGGACTTGTTGGCGGAGCCGCCGCCCTTGGCCATGAAGAGGAACTTGTACGCGCCGCCGTCGGTCGCGTACAGCTCGATCTGCGCGGGCAGGTTCGAGCCGGTGTTCTTCTCCTCCCACATGGTGACCGGGGCCATCTGCGAGTACCGCAGGTTGAGCTTGGTGTACGCGTCGTAGATGCCCTTGGACAGGGCCTCCTCGTCGCGGCCGGAGGTCAGCACGTTCTGGCCGCGCTTGCCCATCACGATCGCGGTGCCCGTGTCCTGGCACATGGGCAGGACGCCGGCGGCGGCGATGTTCGCGTTCTTGAGGAGGTCGAGCGCGACGAACTTGTCGTTCGACGAGGCCTCGGGGTCGTCGATGATCCGGCGCAGCTGGGCCAGGTGCGCCGGACGCAGGAAGTGCTGGATGTCGCGGATCGCCTCGGCGGCCAGGGTGCGCAGCGCCTCCGGCTCGACCTTGAGGAACGTACGGCCGTCGGCCTCGAAGGTGGATACACCTTCGGAGGTCACCAGGCGGTAGGGCGTGGTGTCCTCTCCCAGGGGGAGCAGATCGGAGTACGCAAACTCTGGCATGGGGGCCATTCCTCACTCGGCAAGACGGCGCACCGCCTCCGTTGGCAGTGCGCCCTCCAGCGTAGAACGCGGGCCGGGGCGCAGTCCTGTGAGGTAAGGCTCACTTGGGACCGGGACCGTGCCGGAGTGGCGTGTTTCCGCGGGGCCGGCCGCTCTCGGGGGTCGGGGCGGGCCGTCGGGCGCAGGCCGCTCGGTTCGAGACGTCGTCCACAGGTCACGGCCCGCCCTCTGGTCGCGATCTATCGCGTTTCGCTAGGCTGGCGACGTGGACCTCGAAAAGAAGCCCGAACCCGAAAAGCAGCCGGAGCCGCAGCGGCAGGCCGCACCTGCCGAGCCCGCCCCCGCGGAGACCGTCTTCGCCGACCCGGAGGGCTCGTTGCGGGCCTCGGACGCGGACCGGGACCGGATCGCGGACATCCTCAGGGACGCCCTGGCCGAGGGGCGGATCGACGCCGAGGAGCACTCGGACCGGATCGACGCGGTGTACCGGGCGAAGACCGTCGGGGAGCTGGAGCCGATCGTCCGCGACCTGCCGGGCGCCCGGACGCGCCAGGAGCCCGCGCCGGACTACGGGTACGGCCCGGAGGACGCCGACGGCCCCCCGGCCAACCTCGTCGCGATCTTCTCCAGCACCACCCGCAAGGGGCGCTGGCGGGTGAGCCGCCGGACGAACGCGTTCGCGCTCTTCGGGAACATCGAGATCGACCTGACCGAGGCGATCTTCGCGCAGCGGCTGACCACCATCAACGCCACGTCGATCTTCGGCAACGTGGAGGTCCGGGTCCCGGAGAACATCAGCCTGCGGGGCAACGGCAGCGGGATCTTCGGCAACTTCGAGGTCGTGACCCTGGAGGGCGTCGACCCGCATGCCCCGGTCGTCGTCATCAACGGCTACTCGGTCTTCGGGAACGTCGAGGCGAGGCCCAAGCGCGGCAAGTGGATCACCGACCTCCAGGACAGGATGCGCAAGCACCTCGGCCACTGACGGGGCGTCGCGCGGGGTCCCGGCGCGAGGCGCGTGAGGCTCCGGCGACCGCGCTCCGGCAGCGGTCTCCGACACCGGTCTCCGACACCCCGCTCCGACCTGCGGTTCGGGCGGCGGTTCGAGCAGCGGTTCGGGGGTGACCGGAATTCGCCCTCGGGTATCCGCAGTGCGGAACGACGCGGCACGCAGTGCATAGGCGCGCGCACAGCGGGTAGGGCTGGTGCATCGCCGCTCGCTCGCGAAGCCGTCGTCAGGAGTAGACCGTGCTGCAACTGCCGCATCAGCCCCTCCAGGTCGCCGCCGTGCCCCCTCAGCGCGCCCCTGCACGGGAGGACGAGGCCGGTCCTTGGCACGCGGAGGCGGTGTGCCGCCGGGACGAGGCGGGACTGTTCTTCGCCCCCTCCAAGGAGCCGACCGCCGCGCGGCTCGCGCGTGAGGCGGCGGCCAAGCGGGTCTGCGGCCGCTGTCCCGTGATGGTCGAGTGCCGGGAGCACGCGCTCCTCCAGCCCGAGCCGTACGGGGTGTGGGGCGGGCTCACGGCAGCGGAGCGCCGCGTCGCCCTGGCCCGCCGCCGGCGGCGCGAGGTGGAGCTCCGGAAGGCGGCCGCGGCCGACCGCATCGCCCAGGCGGGCTGACCGGGACGCACAGCCTCCGCGGCTGACGAGCGCGGCCACCGCCGTCGTTCCGTACGGGAAGGGGCGCCCCCACCGCACATGGGGGCGCCCCTCTTCGTGCCGCTTCGTGGTGAAGCGGCGGTGCTCCTTCGGCCGTCGCGACTACTTCGCGCGGTCGAAGTCGATCTTGCTGTACGCGCGCAGCTTCGAGAGCCGGTGCGTGGAGTCGATCTGGCGGATCGTGCCGGACTTCGAGCGCATGACGAGCGACTGCGTGGTCGCCGTCTCGGCGCGGTAGCGCACCCCGCGGAGCAGCTCGCCGTCGGTGATGCCGGTCGCGACGAAGAAGACGTTGTCGCCGCCGACCAGGTCGTTCGTGGAGAGCACCCGGTCCAGGTCGTGACCCGCGTCGAGGGCCTTCTGGCGCTCGGCCTCGTCCTTCGGCCACAGCTTGCCCTGGATCACACCACCGAGGCACTTGATGGCGCAGGCGGAGATGATGCCCTCGGGGGTGCCGCCGATGCCCATGAGCATGTCGACGCCGGTGCCCTCGCGGACGGCCATGATCGAACCGGCGACGTCGCCGTCCGAGATGAACTTGATGCGGGCGCCGGTCTCGCGGATCTCCTTGACGATGCCCTCGTGACGCGGGCGGTCCAGGATGACGACCGTGATGTCCTCGGGGGAGGAGTTCTTCGCCTTGGCGACCCGGCGGATGTTGACCGAGACGGGGGCGTTGATGTCGACGAAGTCGGCGGCCTCGGGGCCGGTGACCAGCTTGTCCATGTAGAAGACCGCGGACGGGTCGAACATGGTGCCGCGGTCGGCGGCGGCCAGGACGGCGATCGCGTTCGGCATGCCCTTGGCGTTCAGCGTGGTGCCGTCGATCGGGTCGACGGCGATGTCGACCTCGGCGCCGGTGCCGTCGCCGACCCGCTCGCCGTTGAAGAGCATGGGGGCTTCGTCCTTCTCGCCCTCGCCGATGACGACCACGCCGTTCATCGAGACGGTGGAGATCAGGGTGCGCATGGCGTTGACCGCCGCGCCGTCCGCGCCGATCTTGTCGCCGCGGCCGACCCAGCGGCCGGCGGCCATGGCGGCGGCCTCGGTGACGCGGACCAGCTCAAGGGCGAGGTTGCGGTCGGGAGCCTCGGGGGAGACCACGAGCTCGGGCGGCAGATTCTGCTGCTCGGTCATCGGAACGCACCTTTCTGTACGGCGACGGCCGGTTAAGGGAGGGTGCTGCGACTCTATCGGTACGTCGACAAAATGAGCAGAGGGGCCCACGTATGAGCACGGACCCTTGATGCGACCATGGTGCGCGTGGCAGGTATGCGAGGCAGGCAGACGGTACGCGGGATGTTCCAGTCCCTCGGGGTGATCTTGGTCGCCGCGGGAGTGATGTATCTCTTCATTCCGCATGATGAGAGCGCCGAACCGGTCAAGGCGAAGGACTACCGGGTCGAGCTCCTGACGGCCCAGCGGGCGGCACCGTACCCGGTGCTGGCCCCCGAGGGCCTCGGCGAGGGCTGGAAGGCGACGGTCGTCTCGTACAAGCGCGAGGAGTCCGACGCCTGGCAGCTCGGGTTCCTCTCCCCGGACACCCAGTACGTGGCGATCCACCAGTCGACGGCGGCGCCGAAGACCTTCGTGCCGGACGTCACCCAGCGGGCGAAGAACACCGGGAGGACCGAGACGGTGGCCGGCCAGGTCTGGCAGCGCTGGGAGGGCCCGAAGTACGACGCGCTGGTCCGGGTGGACGGCGTGGCGACGACGGTGGTGACCGGCACGGCGTCGTTCGAGCGGCTCACCGAGATGGCGGGCTCGCTCCGGTCGAAGAAGGCCTGAACCGGCGAGAGCCCGAGCGAACGCGAGGAAGGCCCCGCACTCCACGAGTGCGGGGCCTTTCCGTGTCATCGCCGCGTCATCGGACTCAGACGGTGGTGACGACCTCGTCGAAGGAGAGGCGCGGGGAGCGCGGGAACCAGGCGTCCTCGCCCGGCTTGCCGATGTTGATGACCATCAGCGGGGTGTGGTCGGCGTCCAGGAACTCCTTCTGGAGGCCGGCGAAGTCCAGACCGGTCATCGGGCCCGCGGCCAGGCCGGCGGCGCGGACACCCACGATGAAGTACGCGGCCTGGAGGGCGGCGTTCAGGACGGCGGACTGCTCGCGGACCGGACGCTCGGCGAAGAACATGTCCTTGGCCTGCGGGAAGTGCGGAAGCAGGGCCGGGAGCTCCTCGTGGAACTCGTTGTCGGCGGAGAGGATCGCGACGAGCGGGGCGGTGGCGGTCTTGGGCCGGTTGCCCTCGGCCATGTGCTTGACCAGGCGCTCGCGGGCCTCGGGGGAGCGGACCAGGGTGATGCGCAGCGGGGTCTGGTTGAAGGCGGTCGGGCCGTACTTCACCAGGTCGTATATCGCCTGGACCTGCTCGTCGGTCACCGGCTCGTCGGTGAACGTGTTGGCGGTGCGGGCCTCGCGGAAAAGGAGATCCTGAGCGGCGGCGTCAAGGGCGAGAGACATGCTGCGTACCTTCCGGACTGCAAAGGGGGTTCGCTCGTAGGGGGTTCAAGCGATGTCCTCGACAGTACGCCCATGATTGGTGAAAGTTCAACTAACCCATCCGGATAGTGATCCGCTTCACTCGCCGGTGTACGCCGCGCCGACGAGCCGCCGCGGGCCGTCGGTCTGCGGGCCGTCGAACTACTCGTCCCCGTCGCCGCCCTCGGCCGCCTCCGCCGCGCGTTCGGCGGCGAGCGAGGCGTCCAGTCGGGCCCGCGCGCCCTCGAGGCGGCGCCGGCAGACCTTCGCCAGCTCCTCGCCACGCTCCCAGAGCGCGAGGGACTCCTCCAGGGACGTTCCGCCCGCTTCGAGCCGCCTCACGACCTCGATCAGCTCGTCCCGCGCCTGCTCGTACCCGAGCGCCGCCTCGTCCGTACCCGATCCCGCCGTACCCGTTCCCGCTGCCATGTCCCGCTCCACCCTCCGTAACCGATTCCTTGCGTTCCGCGTGGTCCCGCGTCGTCCTGTGCGGGCCTGCTCCGTGTCCCTGCCCAACGGTCCTGCCGCGTGGTCCTCCTGCTCAGGCGGGGTCGGCCACGCGCCGGACCGCGAACTCGCCCTCCGCGACCCGGGCCCGCAGCTCCTCGTCCGCCGCGACCTCCTCGGGGGAGCGGACCACCGAGCCGTCGGCCCGCTGCAGCACCGCGTACCCCCGCTCCATCGTCGCGGCGGGCGACAGCGCCCGGACCCGTGCCCGGGTGTGCGACAGCTCCGAGTCCGCCCGGTCCAGGAGGTGCCCGAGGACCCGACGGCTGCGCGCGAGCAGCGCGACGAGCTCGTCCTCGCGGCCCTCGACCATCCGCTGCGGATGCTCCATGACGGGCCGGGCGAGCGTGTGGGCCAGACCGCGCTCCTCCCGGTCGAGCAGCCCCCGTACGGTCCGCAGGGCCCGGTCGCGCAGCCCGCGCACCCGGTCCAGCTCCTCGCCGACGTCCGGGACGACCTTCTTGGCCGCGTCCGTCGGCGTCGAGGCGCGCAGGTCGGCCACGAGGTCGAGGAGGGGCGAGTCGGGCTCGTGGCCGATCGCCGACACCACCGGCGTACGGCAGTCGGCGACGACCCGGACGAGCTGCTCGTCCGAGAACGGCAGCAGGTCCTCGACGCTGCCGCCGCCCCGGGCGACGATGATCACGTCGACGTCCTCGTGGGAGTCGAGCTCCTTGACGGCCTGGACGACCTGGGGCACGGCCTTCACGCCCTGCACCGCCACGTTCCGCACCTCGAAGGCGACCGCGGGCCAGCGGCGGCGCGCGTTCTCCAGGACGTCCCGCTCCGCCGCGGAGGCGCGGCCGCAGACGAGGCCGATGCGGTGCGGCAGGAACGGCAGCGGCTTCTTCCGGTCGAGGGCGAAGAGCCCCTCGGAGGCCAGGCTCCGCTTCAGCTGTTCGAGGCGCGCGAGCAGCTCGCCGATCCCGACGGGCTTGATCTCCACCGCCCGCAGCGACAGCTGGCCGCGCGGCGCGTACCACTCGGGCTTGGCGCGTACGACGACCCGGGCACCCTCGGACACGACGTCCGCGACGGCGTCGAAGACCTGGCGGTAGCAGGTGACGCCGATGGAGATGTCGTGCGAGGGATCCCGCAGCGTCAGGAAGACGACCCCGGCGCCGGGGCGCCGGGACAGCTGCGTGATCTGCCCCTCGACCCAGATCGCCCCGAGCCGGTCGATCCACCCCCCGATCAGACGGGAGACCTCACCGACGGGAAGCGGTGCTTCGGCGGACGTAGTCAGAGCCATGGACCGAGCGTAACCGCGCGGTACGACAACGTCAGGGGCACGCGTACCCCGACCACGCAGGGGACCGCACGTGTGGGGCCTCGCGCGGCCGCACGCGACTGCCCCGCACGCGACTCCCGCGAGGCTCAGCGTCCCGCCGGTGTTCTCGACGCGCCCTGGACCGCCAGGACGATCAGACCCACGCCCAGCCACACCACGCCCACCACCTGCGCCGCCACCGAGGCCTCCACGATGACCGCGACGAGGATCGCGGCGCCGACCACGGGCAGGACGACGTGCTTCAGCCAGTGCGGCGGCCCCTCCGCCCTCTGCACCGCGAACCAGCCCACCACGCTCGCGTGCAGCAGGACGAAGGCCGTCAGGGCGCCCACGTCCACGACCGACACGAGGTGGTCGAGGCCGTCGTCCCGACGGGCCGCCCACACCGCCGCGATCATCGTCACCGTCGCCGACACCAGGAGCGCCACCCGCGGCACGCCCCCGTCCGTCCGGGCCAGCACGTGCGGCAGGCGCCGGTCGCGGCCCATGGCGAAGAGGAGCCGACTGCCGGCCGCCTGCCCCGCGAGCGCGGCGAAGGCCGCGCCGATCGCCTTCGACACGGCCACGAGGTCGTGCAGCCAGCCGCCGACCGCGCTCTCGACGGCGTCGTAGAAGGCCGACCCCTGCTTCCCCGGGTCGGCCGCGAGCTCGGCCGAGGAGACCGGTTCGAGCAGCGCCACCAGCCAGGTCTGCGCGATGAACAGGACGCCCGCGAGGGCCAGGCAGAACAGCAGCGCCCGCGCCACCTTCGCCGACCCGCCCGTGACCTCCTCCGCGAAGGAGGCGATCGCGTCGAAGCCCAGGTAGGACAGGACGGCCACGGACACCGCGCCGACGACGGCGGCCAGTGAGAACGACGCGTCACCGGTGAGCGGCGACCACCAGTCGCGCCGCGCCCCGTCCTGCGCGAGCGCCACGATCGCGGAGACGACGAAGACGAGCAGCACCACGATCTCCATCGCGAGCACCGCGAAGCCGACCCGGGCCGCCGCCCGTACGCCCCAGAGGTTGAGCAGGGTCGTGAGGACGACGGCGATCCCCGTCCACACCCATCGGTCGACCTCCGGGACCAGCGCCTCCATGGCGATGCCCGCGAAGAGATAGGCGACGGCCGGGATCAGCAGGTAGTCGAGCATCGCCATCCAGCCGGCGATGAAGCCCGGCCCGTCGCCGAGGCCCTTGCGCGCGTACGTGAAGACGGAGCCGGCCTGCGGGGCCACCCGCACCATCTGCGCGTAGCTGAAGGCCGTGAACGCCATGGCGACCGTGGCGACGACGTACACGAGCGCGACCGCGCCGCCGGACTTCGCGTCGAGGGTGCCGAAGACGCCGACGGGCGCCATCGGGGCGATGAAGAGCAGTCCGTAGACGACCAGGTCCCGGAACCCGAGGTTCCGTCGAAGTCCCGTGTGTTCCGCGTCTTCCCCGTGCGCCGCCACCTGCGATTCCTCGGCCATGGCCACAGTTTCGGCCACGGCACCGATCAAACCGCTCACCGACGCGGCCTTACGATGGGGCGCATGACTGCAACGCCCGCGTCGACGCCCGATTCCGCCTCCGCGACGAACCGCCCGAAGCGTGTCCTGCTCGCCGCTCCCCGCGGCTACTGCGCGGGCGTGGACCGTGCCGTGATCGCGGTGGAGAAGGCCCTGGAGCAGTACGGCGCCCCGATCTACGTCCGCCACGAGATCGTCCACAACAAGTACGTCGTCCAGACCCTGGAGCGGAAGGGCGCCGTCTTCGTCGACCAGGCGACCGAGGTGCCGCCGGGCAACATCGTGATGTTCTCCGCGCACGGCGTCGCCCCGACCGTCCACGAGGAGGCCCGCGAGGGCCGTCTCGCGACCATCGACGCCACCTGCCCGCTGGTCACCAAGGTCCACAAGGAAGCCGTCCGCTTCGCCAACGAGGACTTCGACATCCTCCTCATCGGCCACGAGGGCCACGAGGAGGTCATCGGCACCTCCGGCGAGGCCCCCGACCACATCCAGCTGGTCGACGGCCCCGGCGACGTCGCCAAGATCGAGGTCCGCGACCCGTCCCGCGTCGTCTGGCTCTCCCAGACCACGCTCTCCGTCGACGAGACGATGGAGACGGTCGACGCGCTGAAGGAGAAGTTCCCGCAGCTGATCTCCCCGCCGTCCGACGACATCTGCTACGCCACGCAGAACCGCCAGATCGCGATCAAGGAGCTGGCCGGCCAGGCCGAGCTCGTCATCGTCGTCGGCTCGAAGAACTCCTCGAACTCGATCCGCATGGTCGAGGTCGCCAAGCAGGCCGGCGTCCCCGCCGCGTACCTCGTCGACTTCGCGAGCGAGATCGACGAGGCCTGGCTGGAGGGCGTCACCAGCGTCGGCCTCTCCTCCGGCGCCTCCGTCCCGGACATCCTCGTGCAGGAGGTCCTGGAGTGGCTCTCCGCGCGCGGTTACGCGGACGTGGAGATCGTCAAGACGGCCGACGAGTCCCTCACCTTCTCGCTGCCCAAGGAGCTCCGCAACAAGGACCTGCGGGCCGTGGCCGAGAAGCTGGGCGCGGGCGCGCCCGCCCCGTCCGCCAAGGAGTAACCCGGCACCGCAGCCCGTACCGTGGATTCCATGAACGTCTTCGGAGTGGACATCGGCGGCTCGGGCATCAAGGGCGCCCCCGTGGACCTGGAGCGCGGAGCGCTCGCCGAGGAGCGCCACAAGGTACTGACCCCGCAGCCCGCCACACCCGACGGTGTGGCGGGCTGCGTCGCGGAGGTCGTGGCGCACTTCGGCTGGACGGGACCGGTGGGGGTGACCTTCCCGGGAGTGGTGACCGGCTCGACCATCCGCACGGCGGCGAACGTCGACGCGTCATGGATCGGCGTGGATGCGGGCACCCTGCTGAGCGACCGCCTGGGCGGCCTCCCGGTGACCGTCCTGAACGACGCCGACGCGGCCGGGATCGCCGAGATGACCTACGGCGCGGGGCGCGGCCGCAAGGGCACCGTGATCATGCTGACCCTCGGCACGGGCATCGGCTCGGCCCTCTTCGTCGACGGCCACCTCGTCCCGAACACGGAGCTGGGCCACCTGGAGCTCAAGGGCCACGACGCGGAGACCAGGGCGTCGACGAAGGCCAAGGAGGACGAGGACCTCAGCTGGGAACACTGGGCGACGCGCCGCGTGCGGAAGTACCTCGCGCACGTGGAGATGCTGTTCTCGCCGGAGCTGTTCATCATCGGCGGCGGCGTGAGCCGGAAGGCGGACAAGTTCCTGCCGCTCATCGAGGGCATCAGGGCGGAGATCGTTCCGGCGGAACTCCAGAACAACGCGGGGATCGTGGGCGCGGGCATGGCGGCGGGAGCGGCGTAGGGGGCTCTACGGCGCCGGGGCGGGCCGCCGGGGCGAGGCCGGTTGTCCCGGATGCCGTCGAGGCCGCCCAGACGAACAGGTCCGAACCCTTCGTCAGGCGACGGGGCGACGGCGAGGGGTCCGGCCGCCCGACGCGGGCCCCCTCCCAGCGGCCCCGGGCGCCTCACCGGCGACGGCGGAGGCTCCGGCCGAGGGGCCGGCGGTCGGGGCCGCCTGGGCGGCGGTACGCACGAGGTGCTGGCGCCGCCCCATCTCCCGCACCTTCCGGACGCTCGCGATGAGCCCGGCGACGAGGGTCCCGCCGTACAGCCAGCCGGCGTGCACGGCGAGAGCGGTCACGACGGCCATGGCCTGGCCGCCGAAGCCGCCCGTGCCGCCCGCGATGGGAACGACGCCGACGGCGAACGCGATGGGCACGCCGATGGGGGCGGTGACGAGGTCCGCCGCACGGACCCAGAGCGCGGTCAGGGCGCTGACCGGCAGGAACAGCAGCCCGTAGACGACGGGGGAGCCGTCGAGGAGCAGCCGGTCGAGGAAGCCGAGCGTCAGCATGACGGCGGAGGCGAAGAGCCCGGCGCCCAGCCCGGTGAGGCGGGGCTGGGGGAGGCGCCGCAGCGCGAGGACGACGGGCGGCACGGGCCGCCCCGTCGGCTTCCCGGCCGCCGCTCCCGGTTCCCCGGCGCGCTGGACGCGTGGGCCGCCGGGGCCCCGTCGGGTCCGGCCGGTCACCCGGTACACGGCCGCGCCCTCCACGAGCGCGGGGGGCGGGGTGACGGGCGGCGTGACGGGGTTTTGCGGCCGTCGGCGGCCTTGCGGCTGACTTGTCCTGTGCTGCTCCACTCCACCAACGTAGGTCGGAAAGGGGCGGGAACCGGGTCCGGGACACGCCCTTTGGGTGACCTTGCCCCCGAGAACGACCGAAGGTCGGCGTCACTGGCCGGTTCGGCCCGCCCGTAAACTGGGGGATCGGCCCCCCGTCCACACTTCAGGAAGTCGCCACCGTGTCGCTCACGATCGGAATCGTCGGTCTGCCGAATGTCGGCAAGTCGACCCTGTTCAACGCCCTGACCAAGAACGACGTGCTGGCGGCCAACTACCCGTTCGCCACGATCGAGCCCAACGTCGGAGTCGTGGGTGTCCCCGACGCCCGTCTGACCAAGCTCGCGGAGATCTTCTCCTCGCAGCGCATCCTCCCGGCGACGGTCGACTTCGTCGACATCGCGGGCATCGTGCGCGGCGCGAGCGAGGGCGAGGGCCTCGGCAACAAGTTCCTGGCGAACATCCGCGAGTCGGATGCGATCTGCCAGGTCATCCGCGCCTTCAAGGACGAGAACGTCGTCCACGTCGACGGCAAGGTCTCGCCGAAGGACGACATCGAGACGATCAACACGGAGCTGATCCTCGCGGACCTCCAGACGATCGAGAAGGTCCTTCCGCGCCTCCAGAAGGAGATGCGGATCAAGAAGGACACGGCGCCCAAGGTCGCCGCGGTCGAGGCCGCGCAGGCGATCCTGGAGAAGGGCGACACCCTCTTCTCGCAGGGCATCGTGCAGGGCTCGGAGAAGGCGGAGCTCCTCCACGACCTGCACCTCCTCACCACCAAGCCGTTCCTCTACGTCTTCAACGTGGACGAGGACGAGCTGACGGACGACGCCTTCAAGGCCGAGCAGAGCGCGCTGGTCGCCCCGGCCGAGGCGATCTTCCTGAACGCGAAGCTGGAGCAGGACCTGGCGGAGCTGGACGAGGAGGACGCCATGGAGCTCCTCCAGTCCGTCGGCGCCGAGGAGCCGGGCCTGGCGACCCTCGCCCGCGTGGGCTTCGCGACCCTGGGCCTCCAGACCTACCTGACGGCCGGCCCCAAGGAATCCCGCGCCTGGACGATCAAGCAGGGCGCGACGGCCCCCGAGGCGGCCGGTGTGATCCACACCGACTTCCAGAAGGGCTTCATCAAGGCCGAGGTCATCTCCTTCGCCGACCTGGTGGCAACCGGCTCGGTGGCCGAAGCCCGCTCGGCCGGCAAGGCCCGCATGGAGGGCAAGGAGTACGTCATGCAGGACGGCGACGTGGTGGAGTTCCGCTTCAATGTGTGACGGGTGATGTAACACCACGTCGCTGATCTGGCAAACGTGCAGGTCAGATGGGGTCCGACTCTTCGGAGTCGGGCCCTTTGTTCTTTCCCGTGCTGGGATGGTGCTGGGATAGCTGATCCCTCGTCACCTGTCGTCATCCCTGGTCATCCGTACCGTGCTGGGATCGTGTTGGGATGGGATGGGATGGGATGGGGGTGCCCGTGCTGGGATTTGTGTGAGCGGGGCGCTGACCGAGCTGTGAAGGTAGTGCGGACGTGGCGCTTTTCCTACTCGTTTGACACAATCGGGGACATGGCTGAGGCGACGTACAGCATCGGGGAAGGGCCAGCGACGCGGGTGAGCTTGTCGCTGCCGGAGGGGACCGCGGAGGCGATCCGGGCTCGGGTGGGCAAGCGGGAGTTCTCCGCGTTCATCGCCGAGGCGGTCGAGCGTGAGCTGCGCGGGCAGGTCCTGGACGAGTACCTGGCGGACTACGAGAGCCGCAAGGGGCCGGTCTCCGAGCCGGCTCGTCAGCGGGCGCGGCAGGTCTTCGACGAGGTGTTCGCCGAGGAGGCCGAGTGGCCCGCCGCAGGCTGAGTCACGAGGGGACGCTCGTCCTCGACAGCGAGGGACTCTCGAAGCTGCTCGCTGACGAAGAACAGGTGGTGGCTCTGATCGCTGAGGCGCGCTCGCGTGGCATGGAGGTCGTGATCAGTGCGCTCACCATCATCGAGGCCGTCCACGCCCGTACGAACAAGTCACGCCTGAACTGGGTGCTTTCCGGGCTGCGGGTCGTCCCGGTCGGTGACGAGGAGGCGAGGGCTGCCTCGAAGTTGCTGATGAATGCCGGGTTGCACGGACACAAGTACGCGATCGATGCGGCCGTCGCCGAGGCCGCGCTGCGACAGCACCGCCCCGTGGTCATGCTGACTTCCGATATTGACGACATGGCCAAGCTGTGCGGCGAGCGGGTCCGGCTCGTGGCGGTGTGATTTCCCTTGGTCCGGCTCAGTAGGAGCGGGGTCCGTAGGGGCTCCAGTGACCGAGGAAGGGCTTGAGGTCGTCGCCGCTGGGTTTCGGCGGCGTGGGCAGTTTCGGCGCTGAGGCCGATTCGGTGAGGTTTTGGAGGTGCGCGTCCGCGAACGCGAGCCACGCCTCGACCTCGGCCCGCTCCTGCCCGGGCGGAAGTGTTGTGGCATGGACGCCTACTGTTGCGACGTATTCAGTCAGGCGCCTGGCCTGGTACCAGGTGTCTGCCTGTTTTCCGAGTTGTTTGACACAGTAGGCGTGGGCGTAGGCGGCGTGGGCTTCCTGCATGGCGGCTTCCCAGCGCTTTTGCTGTACCTCTCTGGCTTGCTGGTCTGCAAGGCGTTTGCGTTCTGCGGCTTCGCCGCGGAGTCCGACCTCCTGCACGATCTCGGCGAGTTGTTCTTCCAGAGGCCGGTCGGGGAGATCTGCCCATTCGCTTGCACGGTGCGGGCTGCCGCCGCGGAGTATGAAGAGTAGGCGGCTGGAGGGGGTGTAGTCGAAGCGGGGGATGCGCATCCATGAGTGCTTCTTGGCGTCGGCGAGTTCCTTGTCTGTGGGGACGTGTTCGCTGCGGTCCTGTTCTTGGAGGACGAGGAATCCGACACTTTCGCCGTGGGCGGTGATGGAGAAGTGCGGTGGTGCCTTGCGGCGCCGATGGGGCGGGGGCGCGCCCTCTGTGGTTCCGAGCGATGCCTTGTGGCCTTGGGCTGTGGTGGCGGCGATGAGGGTTTGGATGATGCGCAGGGCTCGGCCCTGGAGGGGTTTGGTCAGGCCCATGGGCTGCGGCTGCTTTTGGAGGGTGGTCCCGGCGCCAGAAGGTGGGCAGCCACCAGCAGAGCACCGAGTGGTCGTCGGGCCACGGGGCGCGGTCCTCGGCTGCCCAGTCCTCGAAGGAGTCGCGTGTCAGGTCGACGGGGCGCCAGGCGGGGTCGAGCGGCTCGTCCTCGGCCGGCGGGCGGACGTACCGTCGGCCGTGCTCGTCGCAGGCGCCGAAGTCCTGGTAGTTCCGCTGGGCCTCGATCAGGGAGATCTTGTTCGCCCCGCCTGCCATGGTCGGCCATCGGAACTGGACCCCGTCGTCCTCCCAGAAGCAGACGGGGCAGATCTCGTACGAGCCGGGCATCGCGTCCAGTACGCAGTGCCCGCAGCACGGGCAGGGGTAGGAGTCGCTCACCTGCGCAGTCTGGTTGCAGGTCCCGCCGGGGTGCCATGGATTTCTCTGTCTCGGGGTGCCCAGGCAGTCCGCAGCCAGTCGGCAGGACACCCGTAAACGGCCGCCGGGAGCCGGCGTCAGGTGTCGTCAACGGTGGAGCGGTGGCTGACCCGGACGAACCGGACGGCCAGATCTCCGTTGTCGATCGTGTAGACGACGCGGTGACGCGGTAGTCGCCGACCCGTAGCCGCCGGCGGTCTGGCTGGGACACGAGTGCGGTCGTGTTGAAGCCGAAGGGATCGCTCTCACCGCACCGCGCCGCGCCGGGACCGGTCCGCGGTGGTGTCCGACGGCGGGCATACTTTCAGCCGGAATCGTTGCGACGGAGGTGCGGGGTCTTGAAGCTTGCCGAGGCGTTGGTGTTGCGGGCGGATGCCGCGCGGCGGGTCGAGCAGCTGCGGGCCCGGGTGGTCGGCAGCGCCCGGTACCAGGAGGGTGAGGAGCCTGCCGAGGACGCGGCCGCCCTGCTGGCCGAGACCGGCGAGGTCCTCTCCGAGCTGGAGGGGCTGATCCGGCGGATCAACCGGACCAACGCCCAGGCCGTCGTCGAGGGCGGCGGCACGCTCACCGACGCGCTGGCGCGGCGCGATGTGCTGCGGCTGCGGCACTCCGTCGTCACGGCGGCCGCCGACGCCGCCGCCGGGCGGGACCAGCACGGCATGGTGCGCCAGTTGCGGTCCGAACTGAAGATGCTGTCGGCGTTCCCCGTGGCGCCGCTGCGGGCCCAGGCCGATGTGCTGGCGCGGGAGATCCGTGAGGTCGACGTGCTGATCCAGCGGTCGAACTGGGAGGTCGATCTGCTGGACTGAGCGAGTCGCTCGACGTGGAGCAGGTAGTCGTACCGAAGGCGTGCACAAGCCGAGGACCGGCGGTCGATCCGGTCCACTCTGGTGCGTGGAGAGCAGCGCGGGGGTTCGATTCCCCTTTTACACAGCCGCTCAGCACAGCGCACGGGTAACGGTGCACAGCGCACAGTTCATCACCATGTGCAGATTCGGACGGCGAGGGCGGGGTCGGGGATCTCCACGTCGCAGTCGGCCCTCCCACCCCACGTATCCTCGACAGCTGGGGAACGGGGGAGAAGGATCGCGGAGGTGTACTGGTGGAGTTCCGGCTGCTCGGCTCCGTTGCGCTGGTGACGGAGGACGGGGACGTAGCCCTGGGGCCCGCCAAACGGTCCAGTCTTCTCGTCATGCTGCTGTTGCGGCCCAACAGCGCGGTGAACGTCGGTCAGCTGATCGACGCCCTCTGGGAGGAGGAGCCGCCCACCCACGCCAAGACCGTGCTGCAGGGGCACGTCTCGCGGCTGCGGGCGCTGCTCGCCGAGCACGGGGCGGAGGCGTACGGCGTCGAACTGGCCACGCAGGGGTCGGCGTACGTGCTGCGGATGCCGGAGTCCCTGGTGGACGCGCACCGCTTCGAGGAACTCGTGGCGCTCGCCGGGGTGCAGCGGCGCCCCGCCGACGCGGTACGGATGCTGCGGGAGGCCCTGTCGTACTGGCAGGGGCCCGCGCTGACCGGGACCGTGCACAGCCGGCCGCTCGAGGCCGCCGCCGGAGGCCTCGAGGAGCTGCGGCTCGCCTCCGTCGAGTCGCTCGCGGAGGCGTACGGAAAGCTCGGCGAACACGCCAGGGCCGCCGCCGTGCTGCGTACCGAGGCCGTCGCGCACCCGCTGCGGGAGTCCCTCGCGGCCGCGCTGATGCTGGCCCTGGGCCGTTCGGGCCGGCAGTCGGACGCGATCGACTGGTACCACCGCACCCGGCGGCTGCTCGCCGAGGAGCTGGGCGTCGACCCCGGCGAGACGCTCAGCGAGGCGTACGCGACGCTGCTCCGCTCCGCCGAGCCCGTGACCGTGGTCCGCCCGGCCGCTCCCGTCACCGCCCCGGCGCCCGAGGGTCTGCCGCGCGCCCCGCGCGGGTTCACCGGACGCGGCGTCGAACTCGCCGCCCTCGACCGGGCCGTACGAGGCGGTGACGGACCCGTCTGCCTGGTCACCGGGCCCGCCGGCGTCGGCAAGACGGCCTTCGCCGTCCACTGGGCGTACGAGCGCCGCGCCGACTTCCCCGACGGGCGGCTCTTCGCCGACCTGCGCGGCTTCAGCAACACCCCCGCGCCCGAGACCGCCGGTGTCCTCCGGGAGTTCCTCCTCGCGCTCGGCGTGCAGCCGCAGCGGATCCCGGAGGCCGTCGAGGCGCGCGGCGCGCTGTTCCGTTCCCTGACCGCCGGCCGCCGGCTGCTCGTCCTCCTCGACAACGCCCGCTCCTCCGAACAGGTCCGGCCCCTGCTGCCCGGCGGCGACCACTGCACCACCCTGGTCACCAGCCGCGACCGGCTGGGCGGTCTCATCGCCTCCGACGCGGCCCGGCCGGTGCCGCTCGGCCATCTCCCCCCGGCCGACTCCGCGGCGCTGCTCACCACCGTCCTCGGCGAGACGCGCGTCGCCGCGGAACCCGCCGCCGCCGCACGGCTCGCGGGACTCTGCGACGGCCTCCCGCTCGCCCTGCGCGTGACGGCCGCCCGGCTCGCCGAGCGCCCCGGGTGGACCCTCGACGCGATGGTCGGCGAACTCGCCGACGAGCAGAACCGGTTGATGCTCCTCGACGTCGAGGACCGGGGCGTCTCCGCCGCGCTGCACCTCACCGTGCAGCAGCTGCCCGACTCCGCGGCCCGGCTGTTCCGCGCGATCGGCCTGCACACCGGCTCCGACCTGGACCGGTTCGCGGCCGGCGCGCTCGTCGGCACGTCGCCGGTGCAGGCCTCCGCCGACCTGGACCGGCTGGCCGCCGCCCATCTGCTCACCGAGCCCGTTCCCGGCCGCTGGATGCCGCACGACCTGGTACGCCTCTACGCCCGGCACCTCGCCGAGGGCGCCGACCCCGAGGGCCTGCGCCGTCTCTTCGACCACTACCTGTACACGGGGCTCGCGGCCGACGCGGCGGCCGAGCCGGGCTCCCAGCCCTGCTACTCGCTGCCCGCCGACGCCCGCCGGCCCGCCGCGACCCTCGAGTTCGAGGACCGTACGGCGGCCCTCGACTGGTACGTGGCCGAGCGCGCCGCCCTGGAGGGCGCCGTCACCACCGCGGCCGCCCTCGGCCTGCACGACCGGGCCTGGCGGCTCGCGCTGGTGCAGTGGCCGCTGATGCTCATGCGGATCGGGGACGGCTGGACGCCGCTCCTGGAGGCCGGACTCGCCTCGGCCGAGCACGTGGGCGACTTCGACGCGCAGTCGCGGACCAGGGCGCTGCTCGGCTGGATCCTGCACGAGGAGGGCCGGAACGCCGAGGCCCTCGTCCATCTGGAGAAGGCACCCGGCCTGGCCGCCCGGGCCGGCGACATGATCAGCGAGGCGATCGCGTACGTCAACCACGCCGCCGTCCTGGACGTGACGGGGGAGCACGAGCGGGCCGGGCTGCTCATGGTGCACGCCGTCTCGCTCGCCGACCGCACGGGGCATCCGTCCACCCAGGTGCTCACCCTCCACCATCTGGCGGGGCACTGCATGAAGGCGGGGGACTACGAGGCGGCGCTCGCGCACACGCTTCGCGCCGGGGAACTCGTCGCACCCGACGCGGTGGTCGTCCAGGCCCAGCTGCAGATCGTCAAGGGCGAGGCGCTGGCCGGTATCGGCCGTGTCGAAGAGGCCGCCGACCAGCTCGAACGCGCGATCGCGGCGTCCGACGCGGCCGGTTTCACCGAGGGTTCGGTACGGGCGGCGGCGGGGCTCTCACGCCTGTCAGCGGATCGTTAGCGGTACGCAAGCGGGACGGCAGCGCGGGGACGGAAGCTGGATACAGCACCGAGGACATGACGTACTCGGCGCCCTGACGCCGGGGCGGTCGCCCCGGCGTATCCACACCGACCGAACGCTTCACGGGGGAGAACCACCATGCGCAACCACCACAAGTCCACCGTCCTGGCCGCCGCCGCCATCGCCGCCCTCTCGCTCGGCCTGACGGCCTGCGGCGGCGGCACGGACACCGGTGCGAAGGACGCGGGCAGCGCGAACTCCTCCGCGTCGGCCGAGGGCGCCACCGACAAGGGAACGGGCGCCGCCGACCAGACCGCCGCGAAGAGCGGCTCCGGTTCCACCGGCGGTTCGACGGCGACGGGCGGCACGTCCGGCGGCAACGGTACGAAGGCGACCACGGCGGGGTCCACGACGGGATCCTCGACCGGCGGCAAGACGTCCGCCACGGCGCCCGCCTGCGCCTACGGCGACATCAAGATCACGGCGGCGAAGGCCGACGAGGTCCCGACCGAGCACATCGTCCTCACCGCCACGAACACCTCCGGCAGCGCCTGCACCCTGCTCCAGTACCCGCTGATCGCCTTCGGTCCGATCCAGACCGCCAAGGACGTCCCGGCCGTCGCGAAGAGCAAGCCGGGCGCCCCGGTCGTCCTGAAGCCCGGCGCGCCCGCGTACGCGAACGTGCGCATCGCGCTCGGCGGCGCCCACGAGGACACCAAGGTCGTGAAGAGCTTCAACGTGAACCTCTTCGCCGCCGGCGGCCCGGCCGAGGGCAGCATCGTCGTCAAGGCCCCCGCGGGCGGCCTGGCCGTCGACGAGGCCGTCGCGAAGACGGGCTACTGGACCGAGCAGCTCCGCAACGGCGCCGACGAGTTCTGAGCGGCCACGGCCTCGCCCCGGACGTCCGCCCGGCCGTCCTGGCGAGTCACTGCGCCGGTCCGGTCTTCGACCCGGCCCCGCACGGCGGGACGACGGTGAGACCGGGTCACTGCGCCGGTCCGGTCTTCGACCCGGCCCCGCACG
>NZ_JBVHZJ010000009.1:151025-208143 GCF_055574655.1 Streptomyces sp. NPDC029956
CGGTCCGGTCTTCGACCCGGCCCCGCACGGCGGGACGACGGTGAGACCGGGTCACTGCGCCGGTCCGGTCTTCGACCCGGCCCCGCACGGCGGGACGGTGAGACCGGGTCACTGCGCCGGTCCGGTCTTCGCCCCCGCCCCGCACGGCGGGACGACGGTGAGACCGGGTCACTGCGCCAGTCCGGTCTTCGCCCCCGCCCCGCACAGCGGGACGACGGTGAGGCCGGGCCTCGGCGCAGCCGCCCGGATCGCCGCCCAGCAGGCCACTCCGGTGGACTCCACGAAGAGGCCGCGGCGCGCCAGATCCTTCTGGGCGTCGCGGATCTGGTCCTCCGTCACCGTCAGGAACGTGCCGCCGGTCTTCCGTACCGCCCGCAGGATCTGGTGGGCGCGGGGCGGCGCCGGGATCGCGATGCCCTCGGCGAGGGTGGGGCGGACGGGGAGGGCCTCGCCCAGCTCCTCCGCGCCCGCGTGGAACGCCGCGGCCAGCGGGGAGACGGCCTCCGCCTGGACGGCGACGAGGGCGGGGTGGTTGTCCGTGAGTCCGTGGCGGTGCAGCTCGTCGAGCGCCAGGGAGGCGCCGAGGAGCAGGGTGCCGTTGCCGACGGGGACGACGATCGTGTCCGGGAGGCGGCCGCCGAGCTCCTCCCACAGCTCGTAGACGTAGGTCTTGGTGCCGTGCAGGAAGTACGGGTTGTGGACGTGCGAGGCGTAGAAGGTGCCGGGCTCGTCGGCGGCCGTCCGTGCGGCGCGGGCCGTGGCCTCGCGGTCGCCGGGGACCTCGACGACCCGGGCCCCATGTGCCCGGATCTGCTCCAGTTTCTTGGGCGAGGTGCCCTCGGGGACGTACACGAGGCAGTCGAGTCCGGCCCGCGCGCCGTAGGCGGCGACGGCCGTGCCCGCGTTCCCGCTGCTGTCGGCGACGATCCGGCGGAGGGTGCCGTTCCCTGCGAGGCGGAGGGCGTGGGCGGCGAGCATCACCGCGCCGCGGTCCTTGAACGACAGGGTCGGCATGAGGAAGTCGAGCTTGGCGGAAACCGATCCCTCCTCCCCTGCCTCCAAGGGGACGAGGGGCGTACGGCCCTCCCCGAGGGTCACCTCGGGCGCGTGCGGCATCGGCGGCAGCGCCTCCTCGTAACGCCACAACGAATTTCGTCGTGACGCGAGTGACGTGAGGGGAACCGGCTCACCCGCGAACTCCAGGTCCCAGGGGCCGCGGCACTTCGGACAACACCAGGTGAGGGCGTCCGTCGGCGAGTGAACCCGGCAGCGAGGGCACGCGTAGGCGGTCATGAAGATCAGCATGTCAGTTGTGTGGCGCGGGTGTTGCGGGCCGTCGGAAGCCCTTGTGAGATTCCTATGGATCAGTCAATCTTTCGCTCGGCAGCCGGATGTCCGAGGCGGCGTGGAGCCACGTTGCTTTGTCATGTCCCTGCTAATCCCCCACAGCAACGCACCACCAATGAGGAGGACCCCTCACATGTCAGTGATGCGTGAATCACGGCGTCGAATAGCCACCGCCGCGGCCGTCGCCGTCACCGCCCTCACCCTCGGCACCCTCTCCGCCCTCCCGGCCGCCGCCTCACCGGCCGCCCCGGAGGGCGTCATCGAGAACGCGGGAGCCGAAGGAACGATCGCGGGCAGCTACATCGTCACCCTCGACGAGTCGGCGCAGGCGGAGACCGCCAAGGGCCGTGCCGTGGCCGCCAGGTTCGGCGCGAAGATCAAGCGGACGTACACCTCGGCGATCAACGGATACTCCGTCGAACTCTCCGAGGCGCAGGCGAGGAAGCTCGCGGCCGACCCCGCCGTGACCTCCGTCGTCCAGAACCGCGTCTTCACGGTCGACGGCACGCAGCCGTCCCCGCCGTCCTGGGGCCTGGACCGGATCGACCAGAAGGCCCTTCCGCTGAACCAGAGCTACACCTACCCGGACACCGCGGGCCAGGGCGTCACCGCGTACATCATCGACACCGGCGTACGCATCACCCACAGCGACTTCGGCGGCCGCGCCTCCTACGGCTACGACGCCATCGACAACGACAACACCGCACAGGACGGCCACGGGCACGGCACCCACGTCGCCGGTACGGTCGCGGGCACGTCGTACGGCGTCGCGAAGAAGGCGAAGATCGTCGGCGTCCGCGTCCTCGACAACTCCGGCTCCGGCACGACCGAGCAGGTCGTCGCGGGCATCGACTGGGTCACGCGGAACGCCGTGAAGCCGGCCGTCGCCAACATGAGCCTCGGCGGCGGCGTCGACACCGCCCTCGACACGGCCGTCCGCAACTCGATCGCCTCCGGCGTCACGTACGCGGTCGCGGCGGGCAACGACAGCTCCAACGCCTCCAACTACTCGCCGGCGCGCGTCTCCGAGGCCATCACCGTCGGCTCCACGACCAGCACCGACGCCCGCTCCAGCTTCTCCAACTACGGCACGGTCCTGGACATCTTCGCCCCGGGCTCCTCCATCACCTCGTCCTGGAACTCCAGCGACTCCGCCACCAACACCATCTCCGGCACGTCCATGGCGACCCCGCACGTCGCGGGCGCCGCGGCCGTCTACCTCGCGGGCAACCCGACGGCGACCCCCGCGCAGGTCTCCACGGCCCTGACGACCGCCGCCACCCCGAACGTCGTCACCAACCCGGGCTCCGGCTCCCCGAACCGGCTGCTCTACGTCGGCGGCGGCACCACCACCCCGCCCGGCCCGAAGTTCGAGAACACCGCCGACTTCGCCATCGCCGACAACGCGACCGTCGAGTCCCCGGTCACCGTCAGCGGCGTCACCGGCAACGCCCCGGCCGCCCTCCAGGTGCCGGTGAACATCGTCCACACCTACATCGGTGACCTCCAGGTCCAGCTGATCGCCCCCGACGGCTCGGCGTACACCCTGAAGGGCTTCGGCACCGGCGGCAGCTCGGACAACATCAACACCACGTACACCGTGAACGCCTCCTCGGAGGTCGCCAACGGCACGTGGAAGCTCCGGGTCACGGACAACGCGAACGCCGACACCGGCAAGATCGACTCCTGGGGCCTGCAGTTCTGACCTTCTGACCCCGGTCCCGGCGGTTCGTGAGCAGGACCGCTCGTGAGCGGTGAGGGGCGGTCGCCCGAAGGCGGCCGCCCCTTCCGTCATGCGTCCCCGCGTCCGTACCCGTCCCCGTACCCGTCTTCGTCCTCGGCCCCGTCCGTCCAGTCGTCCATGGAGTCGTCGTCCTCGTACGGGACCGGCTCGGCGACCCAGCCCGCCGACAGGACCAGCCGCGAGGTCCGGTGGACGGCCAGGAAACCGAAGGGGCGGTCGATGTCCAGCTCGACCGAGCGGACCCGGTACGGAGTGTGGGGGATGCCGGTCGCCAACCCCAGGGACGACACCGAGCCCGCCTCGAAGCCCCGTGCGTCGAACCGGGCCACGGCCGCCTGACGGGCCCCCTCGACCACGAGCGGGCTGCCGCTCATCCCGGGGAACGGCGCCGGATCGAGCGCGCACGCCGCGGTGAGCCCGAACACCCCCGCGTGGGCGAGCAGATCGTGGGACGCCGTGAGAGAGAACGGCGACGTGGAGACGGCCAGCGAGGGCTCGCGGCTCGTGCTCGGCCGGATCTCGATCCGCAGCCCGGGGCCGGGCGTTCCGAGCGGCAGCAGATCGCCCGGCACCGCCTTCCGAGCCCCCGACAGGACCTCGACGCCCGCCGCGAGGACGGCTCCGCCCGCCGCCGACTCCGGGCCGAGGAGGAGATGGACGTCGACCCCGGTGTTCCCGAGCACGCGCAGCACGGTGAGCGGACCGACGGCCGTCTCCGCCACGCCGACCCGGTCGAGCAGCGCGGTGCTCCGGTGGAGCCCGGCCAGCTCGCGCCCCGCCCAGGGGCCGGTCTCCGGTGACATCCAGCCCGCGTGGAAGGGCTGGAGCCACCGTGTCCGCAGTGCCTGGGCGACCGCGAGGACGAGGTCCGTGCCCTCGTGGACCGTGACCGGCATCGAGCGGATCAGGCCGCCCGTGTGCTCCGCCGCCCATGCGTCGAGCCGGCGCTGATCGGCCTCGGCTCCGGTGCCGTCGCCGCCGAGCCGGCCGAGCGCCGTCTCCGGCAGTCCCGCCCGCCATTCCTCCCGCAACTCCAGGTCGTGGCGCGTCCAGAGGCCGACGGCCGCCGCCGAGCCCCGTATCCGGGAGAGCGCGGCGAGCAGACCGCGGGCGGCCCCGGCCGCCTCCCCCGCCCGTATCCCGAGCGCCTCCTCCAACTCGGCGCGGGCGGGGCCGGCGGCGGCGTCCGCGAGGAAGCCGAGAAGCGGCCAGAGCCCGGCGGCGGAGAGGACGGTGCCGGAGGGGGCGGCGGCGCACGGTGGTGCTTCGGACGCGGCGGAGCCGGAGGGGGCCGCGTCGGAGGGGGCCGCGTCGGACGGGGCTGCGGGATCGGGGGTCGCGGGACCGGGGGTCGCGGCGCGGGCCCATCGGGCGGTGAGGCGGTTGACGGCTCGTACCGTCGCTGCCGGGATCGTCGGAGTTGTCCCCCGCATGTCGCCCCCTCCACCCGGCCGCGTACGATGCGCGACCGATCGTTTGTTCGCGTCGTTCGCCCCGAACAGGAGCACCGTACCCGTGGAGCCGACCCCGCCGACCCCACCGCCGTCGTCCCCTCAGGGCGGCCCGCAGCAGGGGGGTTGGCCCGCGCCGGGGCCGTACACCTCGCCGGGGATGCCGTACTCGGCCGGCCCCTACGCCGGGACGCCCGGCGGACCCGGCATGCCCGGCGTCGGTCCGTACGGGCAGCCGCCCCGGCGGACCACCAACGGGCTCGCCGTCGGCTCCCTCGTCTCCGGCATCGTCTGCTGCCTGCCGCCCCTCGGCCTGGTGCTCGGTCTCGTAGCCCTTCCGCAGATCAGGAAGCGGGACCAGGCGGGCAAGGGGCTCGCCGTCGCGGGCATCGCCCTCTCCGTCGTCAGCTCTCTGCTGCTCGTGATCGGCATCGCCACCGGCGGCATCAGTACGTTCTGGGGCGGCTTCAAGGAGGGCGTCGACGAGGCGGCCCGTTCGAAGTCCCCGTTCTCGCTGCGGACCGGCCAGTGCTTCACCCCCGACGGCAAGCTGGAGGAGTACGCGACGGACGTCACCGTCGTCGACTGCGACCGGCCGCACATCGGCGAGGTCACCGGCGGCTTCAAGGTGACCGGCTTCGACAAGTGGCCCGGTGAGGACGCGATCGACAGGATCGCGGAGAAGCGCTGCGAGACGGTCAACGGCGGTTACACGCTGGACACGTGGGCCGTTCCCGCGGACGTCTGGCTCTACTACTACCTTCCCAGCAGCCAGAGTTGGCGTCTCGGCGACCGCACGGTGACCTGCGCGTTCGCAAGCGAGAAGAAGCCGTTCAGCGGCTCCGTGCGCTCCGACGCGACCCTGCTCACCGACGACCAGGAGTCCTTCCTGAAGACCGTCAACCCGATCGAGACGGTGACGTACCGGGAACCGGAGGAGGACCCGGACGAGGACTTCACCGCCAACAAGGTGTGGGCCACGGAGCTCCTCGGCGCGATCAACACGGCGTACGCGGGACTGGGGCAGCGCACCTGGCCCGCCGAGTCGGCCCCGTCCGTCGCGGCGCTCCGGAAGGAGCTCGCGGCGGCGTCGAAGCAGTGGCTGAAGCTGGCGACGGCGGCCGACGCGGACGCCTACTGGGAGGCGTACGACCCGGCGTGGGAGGCCCTGCCGGAGGACCTGGGCGCGGACGCGCGCACCGCGCTCGACCTGACCGGCACACCGCCGGCCGGTGCGGCGGGCGAGGGCACCTCCGCCTGAGCCGGCGCGCCTGCTGGCCCCGTAGCGGACGTCGTGCGCCCGCATACGCGGACGGTCGTACATCCGCATGCGGGGACGCCGTGCGCCCGCGTACGCGACGGTCGTGCACCCGCGTACGGGAGACGGGGCCGGGCCTCCCTCGGGAGGCCCGGCCCCGTCGTCTGCGGACCGGGCGGTGGTCCGGGGGAGCGGCGGCCCGTGACCGACCGCCGCTGCCGGTCCACCGCGAGCGGCGGGGCCGGTCCGCGGTTCGGGGGCCCCGGCCACCGCCGGACGGCGGCCGGGGCGGGGGTGTCAGCGCCGGGTCAGGCCCCGGTCGATGGCGGTGATCAGCTCACCGTCCGCGGTGTCCCCGTCGAGGGACCAGATCATCGCGCCGCCGAGCCCGTTCTGCCGGACGTAGGACGCCTTGGTGCGCAGCACGGTCGGGTCGTCGTACGTCCACAGGTTGGTGCCGTCGAAGAGCCAGGCGTGGCCGTTGCGGTAGCCGCGGTGGAGCTTGTACGTCCCCGAATCCGACAGCTTCTTCAGGTGCTTGTAGTCCTCCGAGCCGGCCACCCAGGTCGCGGGAGCGGGGCCGGTCGCCGGCTGGCCGAGGCCGTCGCCGCCGCCGGTGACGCCGGTCCAGCCCTGGCCGTAGAACGGCATGCCGACCACGAGCTTGTGGGCTGGGGCGCCGCGCCGCAGCCAGGCCTTGACGGTCTGGTCGACGCTGAAGTCGTTCTTGGCGAAGAGCGCGGACTGCTGGGCGGTGGTCATCTCGCCGGAGACGTGGAAGTCGTAGCCCTGGAGGTTCACGAAGTCGAAGTCCCGCATGATCTTGGAGACTTCGAAGCCCGCGTCGATCTTGGCGGGCGCGGTGGGCACGTACGCGCTGAGCTCGTAGTGCTTGCGCTGCGCCCTCGGGAGCGAGCGGCCGTAGGCGTCGAGCTGGGTGCGGAACTCGCGTACCAGCTTGGTGAAGTTGGGCTTGTCCTCGGGGCGGATCACGTTCCCGGGGGCGCCGTCCGAGCCGGGCCACTCCCAGTCGAGGTCGACGCCGTCGAAGATCCCGGCGGCGGCTCCGGCGCCGCCGCGGCTGCCGTCGACGGGCAGGTTGCCCTTGATGTACGTGTCGATGCAGGAGGCGACGAGCGTCTTGCGGCCGGCGTCGGTGCGCACCGCGTCGGAGAAGTGCGCGGAGCCGGTCCAGCCGCCCAGCGAGATCATGACCTTGAGGCCGGGGTTCTCGGCCTTCAGTTCGCGCAACTCGTTGAAGTTTCCGGCCAGTCGCTGGTCGGCGGTGTCACCGACGCCGTCCACGGAGGTGGCGGCGTCGACCGGGCGCACGTAGTCGGCCCACGGGTCGGAGCCGGGTGCGTTGCCCATCAGGCACTTGCCGTCCGAACCGATCACGCCGAAGGCGTAGTTGATGTGGCTGAGCTTGGCGGCGGTACCGCTCGTCTCCAGGTCCTTGACCTGGAAGTTCCTTCCGTAGATGCCCCATTGGGTGAAGTAGCCGATGCGCTTCAGCTCGGGCTTGTGCCCGTTCGGCTGGTGCGCGTCGGCGGTGGGGGCCAGGGTGGCGAGGAGACCGAGAGTGGCCGCGGCGGCCGCACCGAAGGTCAGCTTGGTCATGGCTCTGGGACGCATGGGCTCGTTCCTGTGCGAGGCGGGATGGCGCGTGCGGTGGAGCGTGCGGAGGTCGCGCACGGTGGGGAGCACGCGTGCGCGGTGGAACGTGCTGAGCAGGAACGTATTGGTCTGTACCAATGCAGGTCAAGAGGGTCGACGTCGCCTACTCGGGGTGACCGCGGGTAGCAAGAGGTGTGATCTCGGAGTCATCACTTCGAGTGAAACTCTGGCCCATGCTTGCGGATCGCGACCGACGGTTGCCAGGCTGTAGCTGTAAGTCAACCTGAGGGGAGTGTCCAGTGACGTTCGGTGAGCAGCCCGCCTATCTGCGCGTGGCGAGCGATCTGCGGGAGAAGATCGCGAACGGCTCGCTGCCGCCGCATACCCGTCTCCCCTCGCAGGCGCGCATCCGCGAGGAGTACGGGGTGTCGGACACCGTCGCGCTGGAAGCCCGCAAGGTGCTCATGGCCGAGGGGCTGGTGGAAGGGCGCTCCGGCTCGGGCACCTACGTCCGGGAGCGTCCGGTGCCGCGCAGGATCGCCCGCTCCGGCTACCGCCCCGCGTCGGGCGCCAGCCCGTTCCGGCAGGAGCAGGCGGCCGATGGGGCCCGCGGTACGTGGGAGTCGAACAGCGAGCAGGAGCCGGTGAGCGGCGAGGTGGCCGAGCGGCTCGGCATCGAGCCGGGGGAGCGCGTGATGCGCACGCGGTACGTGTACCGGGACGGCGGCGAGCCCATGATGGTCGCCACCTCCTGGGAGCCGCTCGCCGTCACGGGCCGGACGCCGGTCATGCTGCCCGAGGAGGGCCCCCTGGGCGGCTGTGGTGTCGTCGAGCGGATGGCGGCCATCGACGTGGTCGTGGACAACGTCGTGGAGGAGGTCGGCGCCCGGCCCGGCCTCGCCGAGGAACTCCTGGCGCTCGGCGGGGTGCCGGGTCATGTCGTGATGGTCGTGGAGCGCACGTACTACGCGTCGGGGCGGGCCGTCGAGACCGCCGACGTCGTCGTCCCGGCCGACCGCTACCGCCTCTCGTACCACCTGCCGGTGCGGTGACCGTTCGGCGGACCATGCCGTCCGGGCGGTGTGACCTCGAGTCGACGGGCCGTCAACTCCCGTAACCCCGGTGCAACCGCTCCCCGTCGCCGTCCGTCACGACCGGCTCCTGCCTTCCCCGTCGTCGGTACCGACGCCCAGGCCTTCGCCACCTTCATCGCTGCCGGTCACTCCCTCGTCCTCTGCCCCCTCGTCGCCCGGGCCACCCGGGGCCGCCGCTACCTGGCCCGCCCGACACCGTGAACGGTCCGGCCGCCGCTGTCGTCGACGATGTCGTCACCGATGTCGTCGACGAGCGGGCGACCCGCACCTGCGCGGAGTGCGAGACCGCCTGCGAACTCCCCGACATCGCCGACTGCCCGGTGCGGTCCGGCCCGGTCTGCTCCCTCTGCTGCTCGCTCGACGCCTGCTCGCTCGACGCCACGTGCGGCGACGCCTGCCGCAAGGGTCCCGAGAGCGCCGACGGTCCCGTCCTGCCGCCCGTACCGACCGTGCCCGGGGCCGGCCCCCGGGGCGTGACTTCGGCCTCCCTCCGTCGGTTCCCGGCCGATCCGTATCTCTTTGTGCAATTCCGTATCCGCTGTGTGAAGGTCAGGCGTAAGCTCCGGCATATGCGGATTGCGGTTTCACGGAGATCCTCAACGGCGCCCGGACCGGCGGAGGGAGAAGCCAGATGACCGAGAGCGGCCCTGTCCTCGCCTGGCTCGTCATTCGGCAGGACGACAACGGCAACCGCTACCGGGTGGGGCGGTACGCGACCGAGGACGAAGCGCAGAAGATCGCGGACAGCCTCGACGACCGCGGCCACAAGCAGCTGTACTGGGTCGAGCGCATCAGCAGCCCCGCGCTCTGAGCCCGACGGGCACCGGCCGGGCCGGGCTACGCTCGCGCCCATGACCGAACGCACCACCGACCCCGCCGCGCCCCAGGAACCCGTCGTGGTCGTCGTCGCGGGCGCCCTGTACGACCGGGGGCGGCTGCTCGCCGCACGCCGCAGCGCCCCCGTCGAGCTCGCCGGTCGCTGGGAACTGCCCGGCGGCAAGCTCGAACCGGGCGAGAGCCCCGAGGAGGCCCTCGTCCGAGAGCTCCGCGAGGAGCTCGGCGTCGAGATCGAGCCGGGCGAGCGGATCCCCGGAGAGTGGCCGCTGAAGCCCGGGTACGTCCTCCGGGTCTGGACGGCCCGGCTGTTCTCGGGCGAACCGCGCCCCCTCGAGGACCACGACGCGCTGCGCTGGCTCACCCGGTCCGAGCTGGACTCGGTCGACTGGCTCGACCAGGACCGCCCCGCTGTCGCCGAGGCCGCCCGGAGGCTCCCCGCGACACCCGGCACCGGAGCGCGCGGCTGACTTTCTACGCCGTTCGTGCCACCGTGCGCCCGCTGCTGCGCCCAGCGCGATATCCCGCCCTATATTCCGGGTATGTCCTGATTGACCCGTTGAAAGAGGACGTGGGCCTTCCTGCTGACGCACGGCTGGGGAAGTGATCGGGTGTGATCGACACCGACGGCGACCGCGCCGAGTGGAACTTCCCGGCGGAGGCCAACGCCGTGCGCACGGCTCGCCATGCCGTGCGCGAGACGCTGCGCGCCTGGGACCTCGACTCGGCCCTCGGCGATGTGACCGTCCTGCTGGTCAGCGAGCTGGTGACCAACTCCCTGCGGTACGCGTCCGGACCGATCGGGGTCCGGCTCGTCCGCCCCCGGTTCGACGGCAGCGACCCCACCCACCAGCCCGCGCTGCTCGTGGAGGTTTCCGATCCGCTTCCGGATCCCCCCACCGCGCGTGCCCCCGGACCCGAGGACGAAGGGGGCCGCGGACTCGGTCTGGTGGCCTGTTCCGCACGCCGATGGGGCACCCGTAAAGGAAGGACCGGCAAAACCGTATGGTTCGAGCTGGCTCTCCCTGGTGAGTAAACAGGGTGGGACAACGATCACCGGCACTCGGCGCGAAGCGAACGAGACCACCCTGTGATCGTGAACGTCGTGCCGCCGGGGCCTGCCGTATTGAATACTGCGGGCATGGCCGGTCCGGTGCGGTGAGCTGGAGGGGACGGTCGCGTGAGCGAGATACCTGAGAAGGCGAGTGGCGGCGTCGTGTGGCAGAGCAGCCCGCCCGGCTCCATCTATGACTACATCCGGGTGGCGTCCTTCTCCATCGGGCCCGACGGACTCGTCGAGCAGTGGAGCCGACGGGCCGTGGACCTCTTCGGGGTCACCGCGGCGGAGGCCAGGGGCAAGGACCCCGTCGAGGCCTTCATGCCCGCCGACCTGCGCGAGCGCGGTCACCGGCGGGTCCGGGAGATCCTCGACGGCAAGGAGTGGACAGGCCTCGTCCCCTTCCGGATCCCCGGCGACGACCGGCCCCACGGCATCGCCGAGATGTACGTCATGCCGAGCGAGACGCAGACCGGTGAACGGGCTGCGCTCTGCATCGTCGTCGACGTCCGCGCCCTGCGCCGCATCGAGACGGACCTCGCCGCCTCCCAGGCGATATTCGGCCAATCCCCCTTCGGGTTTCTCCTCTTCGGCACCGACCTCACCGTGAAGCGGGCCAACCGGCGCTTCGCCACCGTCTTCGGCGGCTCCGCCGACGACCACCGCGGCCGCACCGTCCACGACTACCTCACCCTGCCCGAGGCCGACCGGATGACCGCGGCCCTCCGCGGCGTCCTGGAGACCGGGGAGTCCGTCACCGACTTCGAGATCGTCGGCGCCGCACCCGGCTCCCGCGACCGCCGCCACTGGTCCATCAACCTCTACCGCGTGCACAGCGGATCCGGCCGCCCGATCGGCGTCGCCGGCCTCGGCATCGACGTGACCCGCCGCCACAGCGCCGCCAGGGAAGCCGCCAGCGCCCGCCGCAACCTCGCCCTGCTCAACGAGGCGGGCGCCCGCATCGGCAACTCGCTCGACCTGGAGGCCACCGCCCGCGAGCTGCTCGACGTCGCCGTCCCCGGCTTCTGCGACCTCGCCTCCGTCGACCTCTACCAGGGCCTGCTCACCGGCGACGAGGCACCGCCCGGCCGATGGGGCAGCTCCCACGACGTCGGCTACGGGGCCGGCAGCGCCGAACTCCGCAGGGTCGCCTTCGCCAGCGCCGTCTCCGACACCCCCCTGAGAACCGACGAGGGCCACGGACCCGGCAGCGGCTGTTGCGGACCCGAACCGATCGAGGTCGGCGCCGTCCACCGCTACCCCTTCAACTCGCCCTGCGCCGGGGCCCTGCGCACCGGCCGCCTCCGCACCGTCTCCGGAGCCGACGGCGAACTCGTCCAGACCACCCTGGTCGTCCCGATGGTCGCGCACGACACCGTCGTCGGACTCGTCCAGTTCTCCCGCACCAAGGGCAGCGAGTCCTTCGGGGAGCGCGACCGCGCCCTCGCCGTCGAACTCGCCGCCCGCGCCGCCGTCTGCATCGACAACGCCCGCCTCTACCGCCGCGAGCACGAGCGGGCCCTCATCCTCCAGCGCAGCCTGCTCCCGCCCGGCGACCCCGAGGCCGCCGGTCTCGACATCGCCTGCCGCTACCTCCCCGGCACCGCAGCCACCGAGGTCGGCGGCGACTGGTTCGACGTCATCGAACTCCCCGGCCACCGCACCGCCCTCGTCATCGGGGACGTCATGGGCCGGGGCCTGCGCGCCGCCGTCGCCATGGGCGAACTGCGCACCGCCGTCCGCACCCTCGCCCAGCTCGACCTGGAACCGGCCGAAGTCCTCTCCCACCTCGACGAGATCGCCCGCGGCCTCGGCGCCCCCATCGGCGCCCAGCAGTCCCGAGGTCACAAGTCCCGCGGCCCCGAACTCTCCGAGGTCTACCTCGCGACGTGCGTCTACGCCGTCTACGACCCGGTCACCCGTCGCTGCACCTTCGCCAACGCGGGACACCTCCCGCCGGTGCTCGTCGAACCCGGCGAAGAGGCCCTGCTGCTCGACGTACCCCCCGGGATGCCGCTCGGGGTCGGCGGCGAACCCTTCGAGGAGGTCGAGGTCGAACTCCCCGAGGGAGCCCTCCTCGCCCTCTACACCGACGGGCTCGTCGAATCCCGCGACCATCCCCTCGACGAGGGCCTGAGCGCCTTCCGACGCGCCCTCACCGACCCCGCCCGCCCCCTGGAGGACGTCTGCGACCGGGTCCTGACCAGCCTGGAGACCGGACACGGCGAGGACGACATCGCCCTCCTCATGGCCAGGATCCAGGGACTGCCCAGCGAGGCCGTCGGCGACTGGCGGCTGCCCAGGGAACCCCGCTCGGTCGGCCGGGCCCGTGAACTCGCCCGCACCCAGCTGAAGGCCTGGGACCTCGAACCGCTCGTCGACACCGTCGAACTCCTCGTCAGCGAGCTCGTCACCAACGCACTGCGCTACGGCGAGGGCGAGATCCGGCTGCGACTGCTCCGCGACCGCACCCTCGTCTGCGAGGTCTGGGACTCCGGCCTGGTCCAGCCGCGGCGCCGCCGCGCCAAGGACACCGACGAGGGCGGCCGGGGCCTCCAGCTGGTCGGGCTGCTCAGCTCCTCCTGGGGATCGCGCCGCACCCCGCGCGGCAAGACCGTCTGGTTCGAACTGGCCTTGCCGGACGGCGAGGGAGCGGCGGAACCCACGGTGGAACAGCTCCTCAGCATGTTCTGACGCCCGCCGCACCCACCGGATCAGCCCTTGAGCGCCGCCAGCCGGGCCTCGATCTCCGCGCTGTCGCCCAGCGCGTCCAGCTGCTCGAACTGGGCGTCCAGGGAGGAAGCCGCGAGCTCCTGCTTGCCCATCGCCCGCGCCTCCTCCCGGCGCACCTTGTCCTCGAACCGGCTCAGCTCGCTCGTCGGGTCGAGCACGTCTATGTTCTTCACGGCGTCCATCATCGTGTTCTGCGCGTGCGCCGACCGGGCGCGGGCCACCAGCTCGTCGCGCTTCGCCTGCAACTCGCCGAGCTTGGCCTTCATCTGATCGAGGCCCGTCCTGAGCTTCGACACCACCTCCGTCTGCGCGACGATCGTCGGCTCCGCCGTCCGCGCCTCCTTCTCCGACTGGAGCTGACGGCCGAGCGCCACCTTCGCCAGATGGTCGAAGCGGTCCGCCTCCGCGGACTGCCCGCCGCTCCGCAGCTCGTCGCCCTTCCGGCTGGCGGCCAGCGCCTTGCCGCCCCACTCCTTCGCCGCCTCCACGTCCTCCTGGTGGTCCTGCTCCATCAGCCGGAGGTTGCCGATGGTCGCGGCCACCGCCTCCTCCGCCTCCGCGATGTTGCCGGAGTAGTCGCGGATCAGCTGGTCCAGCATCTTCTGCGGGTCCTCCGCCTGGTCCAGCAGCGCGTTGATGTTGGCCTTCGCCAGCTGGGTGACCCGGCCGAGGATGGTCTGCTTGCTCATGGCTCTTCTCCTTGAGAGGGACAGAAAAGGGGAGGACGCGCATCGCGCCGCCCTCAGAATCGGCCTCCGCCGCCCCGCCGGCCGCGCGTGCCGCTGCCGCCGAAGCTGCCGGGCCCGCCGCCGAGACCTCCGCCCCCGAACCCCCCGCCCGAACTTCCACCGAACCCCCCATGTCCGCCTCCCCTTCCCCCGCCGAACAGCCCGCCGAGGATGATGCCGCCGAGCACCGCACCGCCGAGCCCGCCGCCACCGCCCCCTCCTACCCCTGATACACCGCCCAGGCCGTTCGGGTTCCCATACCTCCGGACGTCCTGCTCGGCGAGGTCCTGCGCCCGCCGGGCGAGAGCGTCCGCCTGCTGGGCCTCCGCGAGAGCGGCCTGCGGGTCGTCGGCCTCGGCCAGCACCCGCGCCTTCTCCCAGCGACGCCGGGCCTCGGCCAGCCGCGTACGGGCCTCACTGCCCACCGCGCCCCGGTGGGTGGTGAGGTAGTCCGAGGCCGCCCCGATCGCCGAGCGCGCAGTCAGCATCGACTGGTCGAGGAGCGCGCGGGCGCGTCGGCCGCCCGACTCGCGCTCCCGCGCGCCCTCCAGCGCCTCGTCGAGCACGGCGTCGGCCTCCTCCACCCGGCGCAGGGAGTCGAGCGGGTCGTACCGTCCGGTGTCCATGACCCGCCGCACCTCGCCGAGCACCGATTCGGCGCGGGCGATCCGGCCCCGGAGATCGGCCGTCGACCCCTCGGTCGTCCCTTGCAGCAGCCCCCGGGCCTCGGCCAGGTCGGCGTCCGTCTCCGACAGGGCGCCCGGCAGTTTGCCGACCGCCTCGGCCAGTTCCTGCGCCCGCCGGTCCACCGCCTCGACCAGCCGGGCCGCCTGGTCCACGGCACCCTCGGCGGCCCGGATGTGGACGGCGGCCCCGCCGTTGTCACCGTCGTCGATCCGCTGCCGGGCCTGGTCGATGCGGGTCGTCGCGAAGACGAGCCGGTCCTTGGCCTGTTCGACGTCGCCTGCGACGGGCGCGGCGGCCGTCTCGGCGTACCTCTCGCGCATCGCCGTCAGGGCCGCCTCGGCCATGCCCATCCGGCCGTTCTGCTCCCGGACGGCGGTCTCGACGGTGGCCAGCGCCTCCGGCGCGGTCCGTTCCAGGGCCCGCAGCCGGTCGAAGTCCTCGCTCTCGGCGTCGAGGCGGGCGTCGGCCTCCGCGCAGCGCCGCAGGATCTCCTCCAGCATGGTCCGCCGGGTCGAGTCGTCCTCGGGGAACGCGTCGTCGAGCTTCTGCCGCAGCCGGAACGAGGCCGTCAGCTGCTCCTCGGCGAAGGCGACCGCCTCGGTGAAGGGACGGACGGCCTCGTCGCCGAACTGGGCGGTCGCGAAACCGAGTTCCTCCTGGCTGGTGCGGACGGCGTCGTCGGTGGCCACCAGTGTCCGCCGGGCCTGGCCGTCGAGCTCGTCGAGGGACGGCGGTGCGGGTCCCTTCGGCGGGCCCCAGCCCTGCCCGCCCTGCGGCGTGGTGCGGGTCCCGGTGCGCCGGCGCCGCTTGGCGAACGCGTAGGCCGCCACCGCGCCGGCGCCGCCGACCAGGACCACCGGCAGGACCAGATCGGTCGCCGAGGCGCCGTCGTCGACCGCGCCGCCCGGATCGGCGGGGCCGGGGGTGACGGCCGGAGCGGGAACGGGCTGCCCGGCGAGGACGGCGGAGTAGCCGTCGGCCGCGCCGATCGCGGCGCCCGCCCAGTCGTTCTGCCGCAGAGGCGGTTCGATCGCGGTCCTGGCCACGTCGTCGAGCTGCCCCTGGGTGAGGCGCGCGTCAGGGTCGGCGGAGTAGCCGTACCGGCGGTCGTGGGTGGCGACGGCCAGCAGCACGTCGTCGACCCCGAGCCCGTTGCGCTCGGCCGTGGCGTCGGCCCAGTCCTGGCCCGTGCGGCCGGAGAAGTCCCGTACGTAGACGACGAAGAGCTGGATCCGCCGGTCGTCGTAGAGCCGGTCGAGGGCCTGGACCACGGAGGCGCGGCGGTCGCCCAGCGCGTCCACCCGGTCGGTGATCTGCCCGTCCCGGGACAGGTCGACGGGGTCGTCGGCACGGGCACCGTGAACGGCGGGCACGAGGATCCACCACGCCGCCACCAGCACCGCGAGAAGGGCTCGGGTGGCTATTCGCGTCACAAGGGGGAGGTTATGTCCGTGTATGCCGCCTCGCGACCGGACGGCCCGGCGGGGCAGGAGTGTCATCCAGGCCCCACGGAAACCATTCTCCACAGGCCTGCGTCACTGTCGGTAGCCGCGGCTACGGTGAGAAGCGGCGGGACACGTGACACGACGGCACGAGGGGGCTCGGGTGAGTGGACGACTGAGGGGAATGTGGCGACGGGGGCGCTGGTTCGTGCTCGGTCTCGTCCTCGTCCTCGTGGTGCCCCCGCTGTTCGGCGCCCTCGCCCTGCGCGTCAGCTACGCGGGCGACCTCAGGGACGACGCGAAGACCCGGGACAAGGACGCCATCTGGCTCGGCCACGCCTGGGCCGACGGGCGGAAGAAGGACGCCGACCTCGCCGCGTTCGCCGCCCGGATCAAGGACACGGGCATACGCGACCTGTACGTCCACGCCGGGCCTCTGGAGCACGACGGCACCCTGCCCGCAGCCAAGTACCCGCGCGCCAAGTGGTTCATCGACGCCGTGCACCGCACGATGCCCGGGATACGGGTGCAGGCCTGGCTCGGCGACGTCCTGGCCAACGACGGACCCGACGGACTGCACCTCGACGAGGCCGGGACCCGTGCGGCCGTGGTGACCTCGGCCCGGCAGATCCTGGACGTCGGCTTCGACGGGGTCCACTTCGACCTGGAGCCGCTGCTCTCCGACGACGCCGACTACCTCTCCCTTCTCGACGACCTCGGGGAGGTAACCCGGCCGCGGAAGGCGCAGCTCTCGATCGCCGCCCACCAGATAGACCCCCTCCCCGGCCTGCACTCGGCCAACAGCCTGCTCACGGGCAAGGAGAAGTGGTGGTCGCAGGAGTTCTTCGGCCAGGTCGCCCGGCGCGTGGACCAGATCGCCGTCATGTCGTACGACACGTGGATGCCGCTGGAGAGCCTGTACGGCGGGTACGTCGCCCAGCAGACCAGCCTCGCCCTCGAAGTGACCCCCGAGTCGACCGACCTCCTGATGGGGCTCCCCTTCTTCCACGAGGACGACCTCGGCCACCACGAGAACGCGGAGACCGTCGAGGCCGCCGTCCGGGGCGTCCGGCTCGGCCTCGGGCGCACCGACCCCGACCGCGCACGGTTCGGGGTCGCGCTGTACGTCGACTTCGCCGCGGAGGAGGGCGACTGGGCGGCCTACCGCGCCAACTGGCACTGAGTCCGGCGGGCATGACGTCACGACCCGGGCACGACGCCACGGTGCCGGTGCCGGCGGGGCATCAGCCCGCGGGGCATCAGCCCGGTACCGGCCCTACGTCGTCCGCCGCCGCCTGATCGTGTTGCCGAGCCACACCAGCGGGTCGTACTTCCGGTCCACGACCCGCTCCTTCATCGGGATCAGGGCGTTGTCGGTGATGTGGATGGACTCCGGGCACACCTCCGTACAGCACTTGGTGATGTTGCAGTAGCCGAGTCCGTGCTCCTCCTGTGCCGTCCGCCGCCGGTCGAGGCCGGCCTCCTCGGCCGCGTCCAGCGGGTGCATGTCGAGCTCCGCGACCCGCATGAGGAACCGGGGCCCGGCGAAGGCCTCCTTGTTCTCCTCGTGGTCGCGCACCACGTGGCAGGTGTCCTGACACAGGAAGCACTCGATGCACTTCCTGAACTCCTGCGAGCGCTCCACGTCCTCCTGCCGCATCCGGTACTCGCCGGGACCCACCCCGGCCGGCGGCACGAAGGCCGGGATCTCCCGGGCCTTCGCATAGTTGAAGGACACGTCCGTGACCAGGTCGCGCACGACCGGGAAGGCGCGCATCGGGGTCACGGTGATCACCTCGTCCCGGGCGAACACCGACATCCGGGTCATGCAGAGCAGCCGCGGCCTGCCGTTGATCTCGGCCGAGCACGAACCGCACTTGCCCGCCTTGCAGTTCCACCGCACCGCGAGATCCGGCGTCTGGGTGGCCTGCAGACGGTGCACCACGTCGAGGACGACCTCGCCGTCGTGGACCTCCACCGTGTAGTCGGTCAGTTCGCCGCCGTCGGCGTCTCCCCGCCACACCCGGAACCGCGCGTCGTAGGTGCTCATGCGCCGTGCCCTCCTTCCAGGCCTTCCAGCTCGTCCTCGGCGAGGTACTTGGCCAGCTCCTCCTGTTCGAACAGCGCGAGCAGATCGGGCCGTACGGGCTCCGTACGGGTCCGTTCGAGGGAGATCCCGTCGCCGTCCAGACGGCACAGCAGGTTCACCGGGCGCCAGGCGCGGTCCATCGCCGGGTAGTCCTCGCGGGTGTGTCCGCCGCGGGACTCGGTGCGCTCCAGGGCGGCGCGGGCCACGCACTCGCCGACGAGCAGCATGTTCCGCAGGTCGAGGGCGAGGTGCCAGCCGGGGTTGAACTGCCGGTGGCCCTCCACGGTGACCTGCCGGGCCCGTTCCCGCAGGGCGGCGATGCGTTCGAGTGCCTCGGCCATCTCGCCCTCCCGCCGGATGATCCCGACGAGGTCGTTCATGGTCTGCTGGAGCTCCTGGTGGAGGGTGTACGGATTCTCCGGGGCATGCCCGTCGGGGGGACCGAACGGAGCCAGCGCCTCCGCCGCCGCGGCCTCGACGTCGGCCGCCACGATCCCGCCGCCGACCCCCGACAGCGCGTACTGGGCCGCGTACAGACCGGCCCGCCGGCCGAAGACCAGCAGGTCGGAGAGGGAGTTCCCGCCGAGCCGGTTGGAGCCGTGCATGCCGCCGGCCACCTCACCGGCCGCGAACAGTCCGGGCACCCCCACCGTCGCCGCCGTCTCGGAGTCGACGTTGACCCCGCCCATCACGTAGTGGCAGGTGGGGCCCACCTCCATGGCCTCCGCCGTGATGTCGACATCGGCCAGCTCCTTGAACTGGTGGTACATCGAGGGCAGCCGCCGCTTGATCGTCTCGGCCGGCATCCGGGTCGACACGTCCAGGAACACCCCGCCGTGCGGGGACCCGCGTCCCGCCTTCACCTCGGAGTTGATGGCCCGTGCCACCTCGTCGCGCGGCAGCAGCTCGGGCGGGCGGCGGTTGTGGTCGGGGTCCTCGTACCAGCGGTCGCCCTCCTCCTCCGTCTCCGCGTACTTCTCCTTGAAGACGTCGGGGACGTAGTCGAACATGAAGCGCCGGCCCTCGGAGTTCCGCAGGACCCCGCCGTCCCCGCGGACGGACTCGGTGACGAGGATGCCCTTCACCGACGGCGGCCAGACCATGCCGGTCGGGTGGAACTGCACGAACTCCATGTTCACCAGGGGTGCGCCCGCGAGCAGGGCGAGCGCCTGCCCGTCGCCGGTGTACTCCCAGGAGTTCGACGTCACCTTGAAGGACTTGCCGATGCCGCCGGTCGCGAGGACGACCGCGGGCGCCTCCAGGACGAGGAAGCGGCCGCTCTCCCGCTCGTAACAGAAGACCCCGGAGACCCGGCCGTCCCCGTCCTTGAGGATCCGGGTGACGGTGAACTCCTGGAAGACCTTCAGCCGGCCCTCGTGGTCGCCGGTCTCTCGGTGGTCCTCCTGCTGGAGTCCGACGGACCTCTGCTGGAGGGTGCGGAGCAGTTCGAGGCCGGTGCGGTCGCCGACGTGCGCGAGCCGCGGGTACTCGTGGCCGCCGAAGTTGCGCTGCGAGATCCGGCCGTCGGGGGTGCGGTCGAACAGCGCGCCCCAGGTCTCCAGCTCCCAGACCCGCTCGGGGGCCTCCTGGGCGTGCAGCTCGGCCATCCGCCACTGGTTGAGGAACTTCCCGCCGCGCATCGTGTCGCGGAAGTGGGTCTTCCAGTCGTCCTGCGGGTGCACGTTGGCCATGGAGGCGGCGATCCCGCCCTCGGCCATCACGGTGTGGGCCTTGCCGAAGAGGGATTTGCAGATGACCGCCGTACGGGCGCCCGCACGGCGTGCCTCGATCGCGGCCCGCAGCCCGGCGCCGCCCGCGCCGACCACGACCACGTCCCACTGCTCTCGCTCGACGTGCGTCATCTCAGAAGAACCTCGGGTCGTCGAAGGTGCCGGTGGCGAGCAGGTACACGTACAGGTCGCAGAGGGCGACGCTGATCAGGGAGGACCAGGCGAGCAGCATGTGGCGGGCGTTCAGCCGGCCCACCCAGGTCCACAGCCGGTAGCGGACCGGGTGCTTCGAGAAGTGCTTGAGCCGTCCGCCGACGATGTGCCGGCAGGAGTGGCAGGAGAGGGTGTACGCCCAGATGAGGGTGATGTTGACGAGGAAGAGGAGCGTCCCGAGCCCCGCGTGACCCCAGGCGTAGTCGGCGTTCCGGAAGGTGAGCACCGTGTCGTACGTGAGGATTCCGGCCACCGGCAGCGCCGCGTAGAAGAAGTACCGGTGGAGGTTCTGCAGGAGCAGCGGGAAGCGGGTCTCGCCGGTGTACGACGTGTGGGGCTCGGCGACCGCGCAGGCCGGGGGAGAGGCCCAGAAGCCGCGGTAGTACGCCTTCCGGTAGTAGTAGCAGGTCAGCCGGAAGCCCAGAGGGAAGACGAGGATCAGCAGGGCGGGGGAGAGCCCCCACCAGCTGCCGAAGATCTCCCAGTTCGGTCCGCCCTTCATGGGGACGCAGTTCTCCGCCAGACAGGGCGAGTAGAACGGCGAGACGTAGGGGGCGGCGTAGTAGTCGGCGTTGGCGAAGGCCCGCCAGGTCGAGTACGCGACGAAGGCGAGCAGTCCGGCGGCCGTCGCCGCGGGGGAGAGCCACCAGCGGTCGGTGCGCAGATGCCGGGCGGCGATGGCGGCGCGCGCCGGGGAGCGCACCCCCGTGGCGGATCCGGGCGGTTCCGTACCTGTGGCCAACAGGCCCTCCTACGGTCGGTTGCCGGTACGTCCAGCGGGCTCGGCGTCCTACGGCGCGCGGGGCGTCCTACGGCGCGTGGCGGTCGCGCGCTCCCAGTCCCTCGTCGTCCGTGTCCGTCCACAGCTCGCTGTCGTACGGGGTGTCGGGGATGGTCACCAGGTTTTCGGCGCGTCCCGAGGCCAGCGCGGCGGGTGCGCCCCGCTCGGCCGTGACGGAGCGCTCGAGCTGTCCGACGGTGCGGACCAGGTCTTCGAGGCAGCGCTTGACGGCTGCCAGATCGTCCTGCACGGACATGGTTGCCCTCACTTCCGCGAGCGGCTTCGGCAGGAGTGTCGCGCGTCACATTCCCGCTTGGGAAGCCATGTGCACGGGATTCCACTCGTCCGGAGCGCTCCTGCTCCGGCGGTTGGGCCGCACGAGTGGGGTTTTCCGGACGTGCCGCCGTGTCGCCGTGGCCGGATCCGCTCCGTCCTTTTCAGTGTATGAGCAATAGGTGTGATCATCTCCAAATGGAATGAATCTGGACGAAGGGGTACAAGTCATGTCCCAGATCGGCGCCCCTCGCGGGAGGACATGCTCCAGGAGCCCCCGCTCCCGCACGCTCCGCTCCGTCGCCACCCTCACCAGCGCCGTCCTCGCCGTCGCCGTCCTCGCCGGGTGCTCCGCGGACGAGGCCGACGAGGCCCGGGCCGCGGCCCAGGACAACGCGCCCGCCGCCCGCGACAAGGTCGCCGACGGAGGCACCCTGCGCTGGGCGGTCGACGCGCTTCCCACCACCCTCAACACCTTCCAGGCCGACGCCGACGGCACCACCTCCCGGATCGCCGGGGCCGTGCTCCCCGCCCTCTACACCATCGACGAGCGCGGCCGGCCGCAGCGCAATCCCGACTACCTGGAGTCCGCGCAGGTCGTCGAGACGGAGCCCAAGCAGGTCGTCCTCTACAAGCTCAACCAGCAGGCGGTGTGGAGCGACGGACGCGAGATCGGGGCGCCCGACTTCGTGGCCCAGTGGCGGGCGCTGAGCGGCCGCGACACCGCGTACTGGACCGCGCGGAACTCCGGCTACGAACGGATCGAGAAGATCGAGCGGGGCAAGAACGACCTGGAGGTACGGGTCACCTTCTCCAAGCCGTACGCCGACTGGCAGTCCCTGTTCACCCCGCTCTACCCGAAGCAGGTGATGGGCTCCCCGAACTCCTTCAACGACGGGGCCCGCACCACCCTCAAGGCCACCGCAGGACCGTTCCTGCTGAAGGCGATCGACCGCAAGAACGGCGATGTCACCCTCGCCCGCAACCCCCGCTGGTGGGGACAGCCCGCCAAGCTCGACACCATGGTCCTCAAGGCCGTCGCCCGCGCCGACCGTGCGGACGCCCTCGCCGCCGGCACCCTCGACCTGGCCGAGATTGATCGGTCCACCGCCGAACGCATCTCCCTCGCACTCCGCGACGCCCGCGCCGGACGCAACGGCGCCCAGGCCGCCCTCGCCCACGGCCCCGGCTCCTCGATCACCCCCTCCAAGGCGCTGAAGTCCTGGGCGCTCGCCCACGGCTCCGACGAGGGGAAGGCGCAGGAGATCCAGGCCGCCCGCGAGACGAACCAGAAGGCCGTCGCCGCGTACGCGACCGCACAGGACACCCTGGCGAAGTACGTCGTCCGCAAGTCCCTGGAGCCCGCCTACACCCAGCTCTCGCTGAACGGCGAGTCCGGGCCCCTCGCCGACGAGCGGGTACGGCGCGCGGTGGCCCGCGCGATCGACCGCCGGGAACTGGCCGAATCCGTACTCAAGCCGCTCGGCCTCCCCGCGGACCCCCCCGGCAGCCACCTGGCCCTCGCCGGCCAGGCCGCGTACGCGGACAGCAGCGACGCCCTCGGCAGCCAGGACACCGCGGAGGCGCGGGCCCTCCTCACCGACGCGGGCTGGGTCCCCGGAGGCGCGGCCAGGAAGCCCGCGGACGCGGGCACCAAGGCGGGCAGCGAGGCCGAGAAGAAGGCCGCGGAGCAGAAGGCCGGTGAGAAGGAGAAGGCCGGCGTGGAGGGCGCCAAGAAGGACGCGGCCAAGGACGACGCCGCCAAGGACGGCGCCGACGCCGAGAAGCAGGCCCCCGACACCGCCTCCGACGAGGGCCTCTACATCGTCGGCGACGACAAGCCGGGCGAGCGACGGGCCGCCCCCGCCCCCGTCATCGGTGCCGGCGGCCCCGAGAACGGCACCAACATCCTCGCCCCGGCCCCCGCGGCCGCACGCCAGAGCGCCGCGCTCCTCGCCCGCGCCGAGGCGCTCGACACCGGTACGGGCGCCGGCGCCCACGTCGCCCAGACGGTCCCGCGCACGGACAAGGGCGTCGCCGGGGCCTACGCCCCGCTCGGCACCGCCGCCCCCGTGACGGCGCCCGAGGCGAGCAAGGCCCTCGGCAAGGACGGCAAGGCGCTCAGCCTCCGCTTCGTCCTGCCGTCCGGACCCGGCTCGGAGTCGCTGCGGGCCGTCGGCGACCGCATCGTCCGGATGCTCGACGCGGTCGGCATCCGTACCGAGGTCACCAAGGTCTCCGACGACAGCTTCTTCAAGGACCACGTCGCCTCGGGCGACTACGACCTGGCCCTCTACTCCTGGCCCGCCTCCGCCTTCCCGGCGACCGACGCCCGCCCGATCTTCGCCAAGCCCGAGCCCGCGTCGGACGGCTCCCTCCTGGTCGAACAGAACTACTCGCGGGTCGGCACCGACCGCATCGACCAGCTCTTCGACCAGGCGGCGGGGACACTGGACGAGGAGGAGGCCCGGGAGCTGGTGCGCCAGGCCGACGCCCGGATCTGGGCCGCCGCCGGCTCCATTCCCCTCTACCAGCGCCCGCAGCTCGTCGCGGCCAAGGCGGACCTGGTGAACGCCGGCGCCTGGGGCCTGGCAGGCCCCCGCTACCAGGACATCGGCTTCAAGAAGCGCGAGACGACCGAGGGCGCCGAGCGCACCCCCTGAGGCCACCGGGCCGATCACCGGGGGCACCGAACGCATGGAAAGCCCCTGAATGCCCTGAAACCGCAGGTCACAACCTCAGAACCAGCTCAATTTCCTTGCCCGCCGGTGATCCCGGCGGGCAGGATCGCGTCGGCCCCTTGACCCGGTCGCACGACCTTCCCCACACCCTTGCTCAACAGCAGTACAACTTCTCGGATCTTGGCCGGGGAAGCCCCTTGCGCGGCAGCCCCGTACCATAGGACATAGCCGTGGCGCGTCCGCCCGGCGGGCGTACGAGGAACTGACGCCGCATCCCACGATCCGAGAGAAGCGCAAGCACCCATGCCCACGCGCCACGACATCCGTAACGTCGCCATCGTCGCCCACGTCGACCATGGCAAGACGACCATCGTCGACGCCATGCTCAAGCAGGCCGGTGCCTTCGCCGCCCACCAGCACCTCGACGACCGCATGATGGACTCGAACGACCTGGAGCGTGAGAAGGGCATCACGATCCTCGCCAAGAACACGGCGGTGAAGTATCACCCCAAGGACGGCGGGGCCCCGATCACGATCAACATCATCGACACCCCCGGTCACGCCGACTTCGGTGGCGAGGTCGAGCGCGGTCTGTCGATGGTGGACGCGGTCGTCCTCCTCGTCGACGCCTCCGAGGGTCCCCTCCCGCAGACCCGCTTCGTGCTGCGCAAGGCCCTCCAGCAGCGCCTGCCCGTCATCCTCTGCATCAACAAGACGGACCGCCCGGACTCCCGGATCGACGAGGTCGTCAACGAGACCTACGACCTCTTCCTGGACCTGGACGCGGACGAGGACCAGATCGAGTTCCCGATCGTCTACGCCTGCGGCCGTGACGGCATCGCCTCGCTGACCAAGCCGGAGAACGGCACGGTCCCGGCGGACAGCGAGAACCTGGAGCCGTTCTTCTCCACCATCCTGGAGCACGTCCCGGCCCCGACGTACGACGAGGAGGCCCCGCTCCAGGCCCACGTCACCAACCTGGACGCCGACAACTTCCTCGGCCGCATCGCGCTGCTCCGCGTCGAGCAGGGCGAGCTGCGCAAGGGCCAGACGGTCGCGTGGATCAAGCGGGACGGCACGATCTCCAACGTCCGCATCACCGAGCTGATGATGACCGAGGCGCTCACCCGCAAGCCCGCCGAGGTCGCCGGCCCCGGTGACATCTGCGCCGTCGCCGGTATCCCCGACATCATGATCGGCGAGACCCTGGCCGACCCGGAGAACCCGATCGCGCTTCCGCTGATCACGGTCGACCAGCCGGCCATCTCCATGACCATCGGCACCAACACCTCGCCGCTCGTCGGCCGCGGTGGCACGGGCAAGGGCGCGGAGGCCAAGTCCGCGGTCAAGCAGCGCAAGGTCACCGCCCGCCAGGTCAAGGACCGTCTGGACCGCGAGCTGATCGGTAACGTCTCGCTCCGCGTCCTCGACACCGAGCGCCCCGACGCCTGGGAGGTCCAGGGCCGTGGTGAGCTCGCGCTCGCCATCCTGGTCGAGCAGATGCGCCGCGAGGGCTTCGAGCTCACCATCGGCAAGCCGCAGGTCGTCACCAAGGAGGTCGACGGCAAGACGCACGAGCCCGTCGAGCGCCTCACGGTCGACGTCCCCGAGGAGCACATGGGCGCGGTCACGCAGCTCATGGGCGTCCGCAAGGGCCGCATGGACAACATGTCGAACCACGGCTCCGGCTGGGTCCGCATGGAGTTCGTCGTTCCGTCCCGTGGCCTCATCGGCTTCCGTACGGAGTTCCTCACCAACACCCGCGGTACGGGCATCGCCCACTCGATCCACGAGGGCCACGAGCCGTGGTTCGGCACGCTGACGACCCGTAACAACGGTTCGCTGGTCGCCGACCGCGCCGGCGCCGTCACCGCCTTCGCGATGACGAACCTCCAGGAGCGCGGTGTCCTGTTCACCGACCCCGGCACCGAGGTGTACGAGGGCATGATCGTCGGCGAGAACTCGCGCTCCGACGACATGGACGTGAACATCACCAAGGAGAAGAAGCTCACCAACATGCGCTCCGCCTCCGCCGACTCCTTCGAGGCGATCGTCCCGCCGCGGAAGCTCTCCCTGGAGCAGTCCCTGGAGTTCTGCCGCGACGACGAGTGCGTCGAGGTCACCCCGGAGGCCGTGCGCATCCGCAAGGTGATCCTGGACCAGAACGCGCGTGGCCGCGCGTCCTCCCGCGCCAAGAACAACTGATAGCGGAGCCTGTGGTGCGGCCGGAGTGACAGCACCGGTCCATGCGACAGCACCGGTCGATGCGACAGCACCGGTCGATGCGACAGCACCGGTCGATGAGACAGCACCGGCCGGAGCAGTAGGACGGCCGGAGCGGCAGTACGGCCGAGTTGGCCGAAAACAGTACGGCTGAGCCGGCCGAAGATCGGCTGAGTTCGACCGCATGCGGCCGATGGCAGTGGGGTAGATCACGATCCTGTGATCTACCCCGCTTTCGGTTCGACACGTCGTCAGCACCGGAGCCCGGACCCCTCGCATGGAGTGGGGGAGTCCGGGCTTTTCGTCAACTTCCGTCAACTTCATTTCAGAGGCCGGGTGTCCGCATATCGGCCATCGCTCTCCGGTACGTGTGTTAACGGTCCGTTTCGGGGGTGTCTGTCTGTGCTCAGTTTGTCCGGATTTCGGTATCCGGGGGTGTGGTGATGTTGTCAAAACGAGACCACTTAAGTGTGGTTTACAGCCCGGACGTACTTAATAGTTGGCTCCATTGAGCTCGGGTCAATGGGTCACGCACTGTGGGGAGTGCCGACTCACGAGCACACTCGGGGCACTTGAGTGCAATGCCGTCAGGGGTGTCGGCAGAACTCGGAGTGCCCCTCTTGTAGTGACAAAAGTGGACTCATGAGGAGGAACCCATGCGCGGTGCCAAGAGCGCCAAGTGGGTAACGGGCGCGATCATCGTTGCCCTTGCTGCGACCGCCTGTGGCGGGGGTAAGAGCGACAGCGGCGACGCCAAGGGCGCTGTTGACCCGAACGGAATCTTCTCCATCGAGCTGGGTGAGCCTGAGAAGCCCCTGCTCACCGGTGACACGATGGAGTCCAACGGCTCCGCCGTGATGGCCGGCCTGTTCTCGACCCTGGTCGACTACAAGGCCGACGGTTCCCTGGAGATGATCAACGCCGAATCGGTCACCACGACCGACTCGAAGACGTGGACCGTCAAGCTGAAGCCGGGCTGGACCTTCCACGACGGCACCCCGGTGACCTCCAAGTCCTACGTGGACGCGTGGAACTGGAACGCCAACGTCAAGAACGCCCAGGGTCTGTCCTCGTGGTTCGCGGACATCAAGGGCTACGACAAGGTCCACCCCGAGGCCGAGGGCGCCAAGCCCACCGCCGACAAGATGGACGGTCTGACGGTCGTCGACGAGACCACCTTCAAGATCGAGCTCACCAAGGCCGTTCCGTACTTCGGCCACAAGCTCGCCTACATCGTCTTCGCCCCGCTGGCCGAGTCCTTCTACAAGGACCCGGAGGCCGGTGGCCAGAAGCCGGTCGGCAACGGTCCCTACAAGTTCAAGAGCTGGGACCACAAGAAGAAGATCGAGATCACTCGATTCGACGGCTACAAGGGCCCGAACAAGGCGAAGAACGGCGGTGTGGTCTTCAAGAACTACACCACCCTCGAGGCCGCGTACGAGGACCTGAAGTCCGGCAACGTCGACGTGCTCCGTCAGATCGCGCCGAAGGACCTCCCGGTCTACCGCCAGGACCTCGGCGACCGCGCCGTGGACCAGCCGTACTCCGCGATCCAGACCATCGCCGTCGCCTTCTACGCCGACCAGTGGAAGAAGCCGAAGCAGATCGACCCGCGCGTCGTGCAGGGTCTGTCGATGGCGATCGACCGCGCCACCATCACCAAGACGGTGCTGCAGGGTACGCGTGAGCCCGCGACCGGCTGGGTCGCCAAGGGTGTCCTGGGCTTCCAGGAGGACGGTGGCGCCGGCGTCACCAAGTTCGACCCCGCGAAGGCCAAGGAGCTCATCAAGGCCGGCGGTGGCGTCCCGAACAACAAGATCTCGATCCAGTTCAACGCCGACGGTGGCCACAAGGAGTGGGTGGACGCTGTCTGCAACTCCATCCAGCAGGCCACCGACGTCCAGTGCGTCGGCGACGGCAAGCCGGACTTCCAGGCCGACCTGACCGCTCGTAAGACGAAGCAGGTCAAGTCCCTGTACCGCTCCGGCTGGGTGCTCGACTACCCGGTGAACGCCAACTTCATCTCGGACCTGTTCCGTACGGGTGCGGCGGGCAACCAGGGTGACTTCACCAACAAGGAGCTCGACGCCAAGATCGCCAAGGCGGACTCGGCTGCGACCCTCGACGAGTCGGTGAAGCAGTTCCAGGCCATCGAGAAGGACCTGGTCAACTACATGCCGTCCATCCCGCTCTGGTACTACAAGGTCAACGCGGGCTACTCCGAGAAGGTTTCGGGCGTGGCGTACGGACAGGACGGCGACCCGATCCTGACCGGCGTCGAGGTCAAGAAGTAATCACCCAAGCGTAGTCCGCCTGCCGATGCGGGGCTGACGGGATGTCAGCCCCGCGTTCGGCGCCTTACGTATGTGGCTGGGGGGCCCTTCCACGACATTCGCGTACCCGTTCCGGGTCGCGGTTGCCGAGGGAGGGCCCGTCGGTTGCTGCTGTCATATTTCAACGGAGGCATGATGGGGCGCTATGTCGCACGACGACTGCTCCAGATGATCCCGGTTTTCCTCGGGACCACCCTGCTGATCTTCCTCATGGTCTACAGCCTGCCCGGCGACCCCGTGGCGGGTATGTTCGGGGACAAGGGCGCTGACCCCGCGACCCTCGCGAAGATCAGACACGATCTGGGACTGGATCTGCCGCTCTGGCAGCAGTACTGGAACTACATGACCGACATCATCCTGCACTTCGACTTCGGGACCCAGATCCGCAACGGTCGCCCGATCACCGAGGTACTGGGTGAGGCGTTCCCCGTCACTCTGCAGCTCGCCGCTCTGGCGTTCGCTTTCGAGCTGGTCTTCGGCATCGGCCTCGGCATCATCGCCGGTCTCAAGGCCGGCCGTCTCGCCGACAACGCGATCCTCATCTTCACGCTGCTGATCATCTCGATCCCGGTCTTCGTCCTCGGCTTCATCATCAAGATGGTGTTCGCCTTCGAACTGGGCTGGATCGAACCGAACGTCAGCAACGACCAGTTGGTGTCCGAGATGATCGCTCCGGCCATTGTGCTGGGCGGTCTTTCCCTTGCCTATGTGGCCCGGCTCACCCGGACCTCCATGGCGGAGAACCTGCGCGCCGACTACATGCGTACGGCCGTCGCCAAGGGCCTGCCCCGCCGTCGTGTCATCGGCGTGCACCTGATGCGCAACTCGATGATCCCCGTGGTCACCTTCCTCGGCACCGACATCGGCGCCCTCATGGGCGGCGCGGTCGTCACCGAGCGCATCTTCAACATCAAGGGCGTCGGTGGCCTCATCGCCGAGTCGATCACCCGGCGTGAAGGTTCGACCCTGGTCGGCCTCGTCACCATCCTGGTGATCATCTACCTCGTCACCAGCCTGCTCATCGACCTGCTGTACGCGGTCCTGGACCCGAGGATCCGGTATGCCTGACGTGACCAAGACCGCGACCGCCGTCGAGGACGCCGTCGCGCTTCCCGCCGACCCGGCTCCCGCCGCGAAGCAGGAGAAGGCCCGCAGCCTCTGGGGCGACGCCTGGGTCGACCTGCGCCGCAACCCGTACTTCCTCGTGGCGTCGGTGCTGATCTTCTTCCTGCTGCTGATCGCCGTCTTCCCGAGCATGTTCACCAGCGCGTCGCCGACCAAGGGCGACCTGGTGAAGCACTTCCTCGGCAAGCCGGAGCTCGGAGCCATCGGCTCCGAGGGCTGGCTCGGCTACGACGGCCAGGGCCGCTCCGTGTACGCCCGACTGATCTACGGCACCCGTGCCTCGATCATCGTCGGTGTCGCGGTCACGGCGATCGTCACCCTCGTCGGTGGCGTGATGGGCATGCTCGCCGGCTACTTCGGCGGCTGGATCGACGCGCTGCTCTCGCGTCTGACCGACATCTTCTTCGGCATCCCGTTCCTGCTCGGCGCCATGGTCGTCCTGCAGTCCTTCGTCGAGCGCACGGTCTGGGTGGTCGTCTTCGCCCTCGCGTTCCTCGGCTGGACCCAGATGGCCCGCGTCATGCGCGGCGCCGTGATGACCGTCAAGCAGGCCGACTACGTGCACGCGGCCAAGGCGCTCGGCGCCGGCACGACCCGCATCCTGGTCCGGCACATCCTGCCGAACGCCATGGCTCCGGTGATCGTCGTCGCCACCATCGCCCTCGGCGGGTACATCTCCGCCGAGGCCACCCTCTCGTACCTGGGCCTGGGCCTCGCCGCCCCGACCGTCTCGTGGGGTGTGGACATCTCCACCGGTGTCGACCAGATCCGAGTGGCGCAGCACATCCTGCTGTGGCCCTCGATCATGCTCAGCATCACCGTTCTGGCGTTCATCATGCTCGGCGAAGCCGTACGCAACGCCCTCGACCCGAAGCTGCGCTGAGGAGGGCGTAAAAGATGAGCATCATCGACAAGACCGCGGCCGTCCCCGCGCCCCGCGACGGAGCCGGCCACAACGGTCCGCTGCTCGAAGTCCGTGACCTGCACGTCGAGTTCCACACCCGCGACGGTGTGGCCAAGGCGGTCAACGGTGTCAACTACTCGGTGAACGCCGGCGAGACCCTCGCCGTCCTCGGCGAGTCCGGCTCCGGCAAGTCCGTCACCGCGCAGGCCATCATGGGCATCCTCGACATGCCGCCCGGCAAGATCCCGCAGGGCGAGATCCTGTTCCGCGGCCAGGACATGCTGAAGATGTCCGAGGAGGAGCGCCGGAAGATCCGCGGCCGGAAGATCGCGATGATCTTCCAGGACGCGCTGTCCTCCCTCAACCCGGTCCTCAGCGTCGGCTACCAGCTCGGCGAGATGTTCCGGGTGCACCACGGCCTCTCCAAGAAGGACGCCACGGTCAAGGCCATCGAGCTGATGGACAAGGTCAAGATCCCCGCCGCCAAGGCGCGGGTCTCCGACTACCCCCACCAGTTCTCCGGCGGTATGCGCCAGCGCATCATGATCGCCATGGCGCTCGCCCTGGAGCCGGACCTGATCATCGCCGACGAGCCCACCACGGCTCTCGACGTGACCGTCCAGGCCCAGGTCATGGACCTCCTCGCGGAGCTCCAGCAGGAATACAACATGGGCCTGATCCTGATCACCCACGACCTCGGCGTCGTCGCCGACGTCGCGGACAAGATCGCCGTGATGTACGCCGGCCGGATCGTCGAGCAGGCGCCGGTGCACGAGCTCTACAAGCGCCCGGCCCACCCCTACACCAAGGGGCTCCTGGAGTCGATCCCGCGCCTGGACCAGAAGGGTCAGGAGCTCTACGCGATCAAGGGCCTCCCGCCCAACCTGCTCCGTGTGCCCACCGGCTGCGCCTTCAACCCGCGCTGCCCCAAGGCCGACGACATCTGCCGCACGGAGATCCCGGCCCTCGTGCCGGTCACCGAGCAGGACGGCGCGGATCTTCCGGGCCGTACGAGCGCCTGCCACTTCTGGAAGGAGACGATCCATGGCTGACCTCAGCAAGAACGACGAGGCCGTGGCCGCCGTCGAGGCCCCCGTGGGCCGCGGCGAGCCGATCCTCCAGGTGCGCAACCTGAAGAAGCACTTCCCGCTGACGCAGGGCATCCTCTTCAAGAAGCAGGTCGGCGCGGTCAAGGCCGTGGACGGGGTCTCCTTCGACCTCTACCAGGGCGAGACCCTCGGCATCGTGGGCGAGTCCGGCTGTGGCAAGTCCACGGTCGCCAAGCTCCTGATGAACCTGGAGCAGGCGACCGCCGGCGAGGTCTTCTACAAGGGCCAGGACATCACCAAGCTGGGCGGCCGCGCGCTGAAGGCCGTGCGCCGCAACATCCAGATGGTGTTCCAGGACCCGTACACCTCGCTGAACCCGCGCATGACGGTCGGCGACATCATCGGCGAGCCCTTCGACATCCACCCCGAGGTGGCCCCGAAGGGCGACCGGCGCCGCAAGGTGCAGGAGCTGCTCGACGTCGTCGGTCTGAACCCGGAGTACATCAACCGGTACCCGCACCAGTTCTCCGGCGGTCAGCGCCAGCGCATCGGCATCGCCCGCGGCCTCGCGCTCAACCCGGAGATCATCATCTGCGACGAGCCGGTCTCGGCCCTGGACGTCTCCGTCCAGGCGCAGGTCATCAACCTGATGGGGAAGCTCCAGGACGAGTTCAACCTCTCCTACCTCTTCATCGCGCACGACCTGTCGATCGTCCGGCACATCTCGGACCGCGTCGGCGTCATGTACCTCGGCAAGATGGCCGAGATCGGTTCGGACGAGCAGATCTACGAGCACCCGACGCACCCCTACACCCAGGCGCTGCTCTCCGCGGTGCCGGTGCCGGACCCGGAGGCCCGCGCGCACCGCGAGCGGATCATCCTGACCGGTGACGTCCCCTCGCCGGCGAACCCGCCGTCGGGCTGCAGCTTCCGCACCCGTTGCTGGAAGGCGCAGGAGAAGTGCTCGCAGGAGACGCCGCTCCTGGCGATCCCGCAGCGCTTCTCCGGTCAGGACACCCCGGCCGCCCACCTCTCGGCGTGCCACTTCGCCGAGGAGAAGCAGGTCGTGCCGGTGCACTGACGCACCGACCGGCAGACAGCACGAAGGGCGCCCCGTTCCGTACGTACGGAACGGGGCGCCCTTCGTGCTGTCCTCCCGCGCCCCGGGGCACCGTCCGGCGGCCGTAAAAGTGCAGCACCGTCAATATCGGGTGATATTGGGGCCTAAGTCAGACTTAGGACATTCGGGAGGCACTCCATGCGCGGAGCCACGCACGCCAAGTGGGCCGCTCTGGCCACCGCAGTCGCCCTCGCGGCGACCGGCTGTGGCGGCGGCGACGACAGCGGTGGCGGAGGGGCCGACGGCATCGTGAGTTCCTCGTGGGGCGACCCGCAGAACCCGCTGGAGCCCGCCAACACCAACGAGGTCCAGGGCGGCAAGGTCCTCTCCATGATCTTCCGAGGGCTCAAGCAGTACGACCCGAAGACCGGCGAGGCCAAGGACATGCTCGCCGAGAAGATCGAGACCACCGACTCGATCAACTTCGCCATCACGGTCAAGGACGGCTGGACCTTCTCCAACGGTGAGAAGGTGACCGCCAAGTCCTTCGTCGACGCGTGGAACTACGCCGCCGATCTGAAGAACAACCAGAAGAACGCCTACTTCTTCGGCCAGATCGAGGGCTACGACAAGGTCCACCCCGAGCAGGGCGAGCCGTCCGCCACCTCCATGTCCGGCCTCAAGGTCACCGGCCCCCAGACCTTCACGGTCAAGCTCACCCAGAAGTTCTCCACCTGGCCCATCACCCTCGGCTACGCGGCCTTCTCGCCGCTGCCCCAGGCCTTCTTCGACGACCGCCAGGCCTGGCTGTCGAAGCCGATCGGCAACGGGCCGTACACCGTCGACTCGTACTCCAAGGGCTCCCAGATGGCCCTCAAGCGCTGGGACGCCTACCCCGGCCCCGACAAGGCCCAGAACGGCGGCATCACCCTCAAGGTCTACACGGACAACAACACCGCCTACACCGACCTGACGGCCGGCAACCTCGACCTCGTCGACGACGTCCCCGCCTCCCAGCTCAAGAACGTCGAGGCCGACCTCGGCGACCGGTACATCAACGTCCCCGCCGGCATCATCCAGACCCTGTCCTTCCCGTTCTACGACCCGGCCTGGAACAAGCCCGGACAGGAGAAGCTCCGTCAGGGCCTCTCCATGGCGATCGACCGCAACCAGATCACCGAGACGATCTTCCAGAAGACCCGGACACCCGCCGTCGACTGGACATCCCCGGTCCTCGGCGAGGACGGCGGCTTCAAGGACATCTGCGGCGACTTCTGCAAGTACGACGCCGACGAGGCGAAGAAGCTCGTCGCCGAGGGCGGCGGCATCCCCGGCGGCACCATGAAGATCTCGTACAACGCCGACACCGGCTCCCACAAGGAATGGGTCGACGCGGTCTGCAACTCCATCAACCGGGCCCTCGGCAACAACAAGGCCTGCGTCGGCAACCCGGTCGGCACCTTCGCCGACTTCCGCAACCAGGTCACCCAGTCGAAGATGGACGGCCCGTTCCGGGCCGGCTGGCAGATGGACTACCCGCTCATCCAGAACTTCCTCCAGCCGCTGTACTACACCAACGCCTCGTCCAACGACGGAAAGTACTCGGACCCCGAGTTCGACAAGCTGGTGAACCAGGCCAACGCCGAGGCCGACACCGCGAAGGCCGTCGGGCTCTTCCAGCAGGCCGAGGAAGTCCTCCGGGACGACATGGGCGCCATTCCGCTCTGGTACCAGAACGGCAGCGCCGGCTACTCGGAGCGGGTCAGCAACGTCTCCCTGAACCCGTTCAGCGTCCCGGTCTACGACCAGATCAAGGTCAACTGACGTCGTAGCAGGTCGGAGGCGTACGGCCCGGCCCGCGGACCCCCGCGCCGCCGGGCCGCACGTCTTCTCCGCACCCCACCGCCACGCGGAGCCACCCCTCTTCCCGGAGCCAACCCCCGGAGCCCCCCATGGGTCGATATGTGATCCGGCGGCTGCTGCAGATGATCCCGGTCTTCTTCGGCGCCACGCTGTTGATCTTCCTGATGGTGAACGTGATGGGCGACCCCATCGCCGGACTGTGCGGCGACCGCCAGTGCGACCCGGCGACCGCCGCCCAGCTGGAGAAGGAGTTCGGTCTCGACAAGCCCGTCTGGCAGCAATACCTCACCTACATGGGCAACGTCTTCACCGGAGACTTCGGCACCGCCTTCAACGGGCAGCCCGTCACCGAACTGATGGCCAGCGCCTTCCCCGTCACCATCCGGCTCACCATCGTCGCGATCTTCTTCGAGATCGTCATCGGCATCAGCCTCGGCGTGGTCACCGGCCTCAAGCGGGGGCGCCCCGTCGACACCACCGTCCTGCTGCTGACCCTGGTCGTCCTCTCCGTCCCGACCTTCGTCACCGGCCTCCTCGTCCAGCTGCTCCTCGGCGTCAAATGGGGCTGGATCAAGCCGGCGGTATCGCCCGAGGCCACCTTCAGCGAACTCATCGTGCCCGGCCTGGTCCTCGCCTCGGTCTCCCTGGCCTACGTCACCCGGCTCACCCGGACCTCGATCGCCGAGAACAAGCGCGCCGACTACGTCCGCACCGCCGTCGCCAAGGGCCTGCCCCGCCGCCGGGTCATCAGCCGGCACCTGCTCCGCAACAGCCTCATCCCCGTCGTGACGTTCATCGGCGCCGACGTCGGCGCCCTCATGGGCGGAGCAATCGTCACCGAACGGATCTTCAACATCCACGGCGTCGGCTACCAGCTCTACCAGGGCATCGTCCGCCAGAACACCCAGACCGTGGTGGGCTTCGTGACCATCCTCGTACTGGTGTTCCTGCTGGCCAACCTCCTGGTCGACCTCCTGTACGCCGTCCTTGACCCGAGGATTCGCTATGCCTGAGCAGCCCGAGCCGCTTGAGTCGTACGAAGAGGGCCGAGCCATCGCACCCACCGGCGCCGGCGGTGCGTCCGATCTCGCGACGGCCGAAGGGGAGACCCTGGAGAAGACCCCCGGCGGCCCCCTGGGCACCGGCGCCGACAAGAAGCCCCGCTCCCTGTGGTCCGACGCCTGGCGCGACCTGCGCCGGAACCCGATCTTCATCATCTCCTCGCTGGTGATCCTCTTCCTCGTCGTCATCTCCATCTGGCCCCAGCTGATCGCCTCGGGTGACCCCCTCGACTGCGACCTCTCCAAGGCCCAGGAGGGTTCCCAGCCCGGCCACCCCTTCGGCTTCAACGGCCAGGGCTGCGACGTCTACACCCGCACCGTCTACGGCGCCCGGACGTCCGTGACCGTCGGCGTCCTCGCCACCCTCGGCGTGGCCGTTCTCGGCAGCATCCTCGGCGGACTCGCCGGCTTCTTCGGCGGCGCCTGGGACGGCGTCCTCTCCCGGATCACCGACGTCTTCTTCGCCATCCCCGTCGTCCTCGGCGGCCTGGTGCTCCTCTCCGTGGTGACCAGCTCCAGCGTCTGGCCCGTCATCGGCTTCATGGTGCTGCTCGGCTGGCCGCAGCTCTCCCGCATCGCCCGCGGCTCCGTCATCACCGCCAAACAGAACGACTACGTGCAGGCGGCCCGGGCCCTCGGCGCCTCCAACTCCCGGATGATGCTCCGCCACATCACGCCCAACGCCATCGCCCCGGTGATCGTCGTCGCCACCATCGCCCTCGGCACGTACATCGCGCTGGAGGCGACCCTGTCCTACCTCGGTGTCGGCCTGAAGCCGCCGACCGTCTCCTGGGGCATCGACATCTCCTCGGCGTCGCAGTACATCCGCAACGCGCCGCACATGCTGCTCTGGCCCGCCGGCGCGCTCGCCATCACCGTGCTCGCCTTCATCATGCTCGGCGACGCCGTCCGCGACGCCCTCGACCCGAAGCTGAGGTAGGGACCCATGCTGCTCGAAGTGCGCGACCTGCACGTGGAGTTCCACACCCGCGAAGGCGTGGCCAAGGCCGTCAACGGCGTCGACTACTCCGTCGACGCGGGGGAGACCCTCGCCGTCCTCGGCGAGTCGGGCTCCGGCAAGTCCGTCACCGCCCAGGCCGTGATGGGCATCCTCGACGTCCCCCCGGGCAGGATCAGCCAGGGCGAGATCCTCTTCCAGGGCCAGGACCTGCTGAAGCTCAAGGAGGACGAGCGGCGCAAGATCCGCGGCGCCAAGATGGCGATGGTCTTCCAGGACGCGCTGTCCTCCCTCAACCCCGTCATCAGCGTCGGCGAACAGCTCGGCGAGATGTTCCAGGTCCACAAGGGCATGTCGCGCAAGGACTCCAAGGCCAAGGCCGTCGAACTGATGGACCGGGTCCGCATCCCCGCCGCCAAGGAACGCGTCGGCCAGTACCCCCACCAGTTCTCCGGCGGCATGCGCCAGCGCATCATGATCGCGATGGCGCTCGCCCTCGAACCCGAACTGATCATCGCCGACGAGCCCACCACCGCCCTCGACGTCACCGTCCAGGCCCAGGTCATGGACCTCCTCGCCGAACTCCAGCGCGAACTCAACATGGGCCTCATCCTCATCACCCACGACCTCGGGGTCGTCGCCGACGTCGCCGACAAGATCGCCGTCATGTACGCGGGCCGGATCGTCGAACAGGCCCCCGTCCACGAGATCTACAAGGCCCCCGCCCACCCCTACACCCGAGGCCTGCTCGACTCCATCCCACGCCTCGACCAGAAGGGTCACGAGCTCTACGCGATCAAGGGCCTCCCGCCCAACCTCCTCGCCATCCCGCCCGGCTGCGCCTTCAACCCCCGCTGCCCCATGGCCCAGGACGTCTGCCGCACCGACGTGCCCCCGCTCTACGACGTGACCGAGTCCCCGGTGAAGCGCTCCAGCGCCTGCCACTTCTGGAAGGAGTGCCTCCATGGCTGAGGCGATTCTCGAAGTCCGGGACCTCCACAAGCACTACCCGCTCACCCAGGGCATCGTCTTCAAGAAGCAGGTCGGCTCGGTCAAGGCGGTCGACGGCGTCGACTTCGACCTCCAGGCCGGCGAAACCCTCGGCATCGTCGGCGAGTCCGGCTGCGGCAAGTCGACGGTCGCCAAGATGCTGGTCAACCTCGAACGGCCGACATCCGGCGCGATCCGCTACAAGGGCGAGGACATCAGCAGACTCTCCCCCCGCGCGCTCAAGGCCGTCCGCCGCAACATCCAGATGGTGTTCCAGGACCCGTACACCTCGCTCAACCCGCGCATGACCGTCGGCGACATCATCGGCGAGCCGTACGAGATCCACCCCGAGGTCGCCCCCAAGGGCTCCCGCCGACAGAAGGTCCAGGACCTCCTTGACATCGTCGGCCTCAACCCCGAGTACATCAACCGCTACCCGCACCAGTTCTCCGGCGGCCAGCGCCAGCGCATCGGCATCGCCCGCGGCCTCGCCCTCCAGCCCGAGATCATCGTCGCCGACGAGCCGGTCTCGGCCCTCGACGTCTCCGTCCAGGCGCAGGTCATCAACCTGATGGGGAACCTCCAGTCCGAGTTCTCCCTGTCGTACGTCTTCATCGCCCACGACCTGTCGATCGTGCGCCACATCTCCGACCGGGTCGGCGTCATGTACCTCGGCCGGATCGTCGAGATCGGCAGCGACGCCCAGATCTACGACCACCCCACCCACCCCTACACACAGGCGCTGCTCTCCGCCGTCCCGGTCCCCGACCCCGAGGCGCGCGCCCACCGCGAGCGGATCATCCTCACCGGCGACGTCCCCTCCCCGGCCAACATCCCCTCGGGCTGCCGCTTCCGCACCCGCTGCTGGAAGGCCCAGGAACGCTGCACCCTGGAGGTCCCGCTCCTCGCCGTCCCGGCCGTCTTCCGCCTCACGGACAGCCCGGCGAAGCACGACTCGGCCTGCCACTTCGCCGAGGAGAAGCACGTCGTCCCCTCTGAGGACGCCGACGGCGGACCCGAGACACCGCCGGACGACCGCGCCGACCCGTTCAGGAAGCCCGAATCGCCTTAACGCACAGGCAACTTCACCGAATCGGCTCCGATATACGAACAGGCCAGACTGCACAGCGTACGGCCGTGCGGGTGCCGTGAACCGGGCCGGGGCGCACCATGTCGCCCCGGCCCGGCCACACCCCCTTTTCGCGGGGCTCGGTTCGCCTCCGGGCACCTGGTGCCGGGCTCACAGCCCCGACCGCGCTCGGCCCGACCGTTCCTCACGGGCCTCTGCGCGCTCGGGCCGTTCCCCCGGCGCGCCCTTCGGCTCACCCGCCGGCCCTTGGGGGTGGGCGCCCCGCAGCGGTACCGGCCGGGTTTCGCGGAACCGCTTGTTTCGGTTGATGGCGACCGTGAGTATCGGGATCGTGACTGTGACACGACCGGCACGTCTCACGGGCGCCGCGCTCTGCGCCGCGCTCGCCCTCACCGCCGCGGTGTGGATCCTCAAGGACCTCGCCGTGCTCGGCTCACCCGCCGACCTCGCCTGGTACTGGGCCGGGGACCACCACTTCCTCATCCGGGGCCGGTCCGCCACCTCCCTGATCGACGCCGTGCTGCTCGTCGTCTCCGCCGCCGCCGCGGCCGCCGCGATCCGCTCCCGCCACGCGGCCTCCGCGCTCGCCGCCACCGGCATCGTCACGTTCGCCCTGCGCCTGCCCGGCCTCTGGGAGCCCGACAGCGGCGCCCTCGTCACCGCCCTCGTCGAACTCGCCCTCGCCGCCGGGCTGATCGTCACCGCCGCCGTCGGCCGCCGCCCGGCCGTCGACTCCTACGAACCGCTCCCCACCCGCCCGCGTCCGGGCCCCGCCGTCGCCGCCGGAATCCTCCTCGCGACCGGCGCGCTCGTCGTGACCCTGTGGCAGCTGTACTGGGCCACCGAACTGCCCCTGCAGTTCACCGTCGACCGCTTCACCGGCGGCCGGTCCATCATGAAGGCGACCCTCGCGCCGCCGCCCGGCTGGCTGTCGCTGATCCTCGTCGCCCTGTACGGGACCGCGGCCGTCTCCGCCTTCGTACGGGCCCGCCACAGCCGGGCCTTCGGGCTGCTCGCCGGGGCGTTCCTGGCGGCCGGCGGCATCGCCGAGGTCGCCAGGAACACCCGCTACGGACTCATGGGCGACTTCGTGGACCTCCCGGGCACCGCCCAGCTGAGCATCCTCACCGCCTTCTTCGGACTGCTCGCGGGCATCGCGGTGCTCGTCCTGCTCGCCGGGCGCGGCGCCCCCGCCGGTGCGCCGAGCCCGTACCCGCCGGCGGGGATGCCGCCCCCCGCCCCGCCCTACCCGCCGCCGCCGGGCTGGTGACCCGGCCGGTGACTCAGCCCCGCATCCCGCCGAGGGACCGCTTCAGGAAGTCCACCTGGAGCAGCAGCAGGTTCTCCGCGACCTGCTCCTGCGGTGTCATGTGCGTGACCCCCGACAGCGGCAGCACCTCGTGCGGCCGGCCCGCCGCGAGGAGCGCCGAGGAGAGCCGCAGCGCGTGCGCGACGACCACGTTGTCGTCCGCGAGACCGTGCACGATCATCATCGGCCGCACGGGCACCTCCGGCGCCGAGAGCCCGTCGTCGGTGAGCAGCGACTGCGCCGCGTACACCTCGGGATCGTCCTGCGGAGTGCCGAGGTACCGCTCGGTGTAGTGGGTGTCGTACAGCCGCCAGTCCGTCACCGGCGCCCCCACCACCGCCGCGTGGAACACGTCGGGGCGCCGCAGCACCGCCCGCGCCGCCAGATAGCCGCCGTACGACCAGCCCCGGACCGCCACCCGCTCCAGATCCAGCGGGAAGCGGCCGGCGAGCCCCTGGAGCGCGTCCACCTGGTCGTCGAGGGTCGGCCCGAAGTCCCGCGCGATCGACTTCTCCCAGGCGGGGGAGCGGCCCGGCGTGCCCCGTCCGTCCGCCACGACCACCGCGAAGCCCTGGTCGGCGAACCACTGGGACGTCAGATGCGCGTTGTGCGCGGCGAGCACCCGCGGCCCGTGCGGACCGCCGTAGGGGTCCATCAGGACCGGCAGCGGCCCGTCACCCTCCTCGTACCCCGACGGCAGCAGCACCGCGCACGGGATCCGCCGCACGCCCGCCTCCGTGAGCCGCACGCGCGCGCGAAGCACCGGATCCTGGGCGTACGAGGCCACCACGGCGACCTGCTCGCCGTCCCGCAGCACCCGCGCCACGCTCCCAGGCGTCTCCGGGCGCGCCGACACCAGCACGGTCACCGCGCCCGCACGCACCGCGCCGTGCACGCCGACGCCCTCGGAGAGCCGCTCCGCGCCCCCACCGGTCACCCGGTACACATGGACCTCGCCGGTCTCCGGGACAGCCGCCTCCCCGCCCGCCGACGCCGACACGAGGACGTCGTCCTCCCCGACGTCGAGCACCGCCCGGACGTGCAGCGCGGCATCCGTCAGCACCTCGTCGCCCACGGCCAGGGCCCGCGCCCCGGTCTCGTCCGTGAGCCGTACGAGCCGCCCGTCCGGAGCCCACGACGGCACCCCCGGCAGCAGCTCCAGCCACACCGGGTCCCGCTCCGCCCGTACCGTCCTCGTCTCCCCGGACTCCGGGTCCACCGCCAGGAACAACTGCTCCCGCTGGTCCCGCGCCTGGACGAGCAGCAGCGGCGCCCCGGCCGCCGACCAGTGCACGCGCGCGAGGTACGGATACCGCTCCCGGTCCCACACCACCTCCGTGCGGGCCCCGGCGAGATCGATGACGAACAGCCGCACGTCCGCGTTGGCCGTACCCGCCGCCGGATACCCCACCGGCTGCGGCTCCCGGTCCGGATGCGCCGGATCGGCGATCCACCAGCGCCGCACCGCCCGGTCGTCGGCACGCGCCACGAGCAGCCGGTCCGAGGCGGGCGACCACCAGAAACCCCGGTCCCGGGTCATCTCCTCCGAGGCGATGAATTCGGCCAATCCGTAGGACACGTGCGGCTCCTCCGGAACGGCCAGCTCCCGGTCGCCCGAACCGTCCGCTCCCACCACCCGCAGCGCGCCCTCCGTCACGTACGCGACCAGGCGTCCGTCCGGCGAGGGCCGGGGATCGATCACCGGCCCAGGCACCGACAGCTCCCGCGCCGTCCCGGCCCGCAGCTCCGCCGCGAACAGCCGCCCCGACAGGGCGAAGGCCGCCAACTCCACCGCCCCGTCCACCGCGTACGCCACCACACCGGCCGAGCCCTCCCGGCTCCGCTCCCGGCGCGCCCGCTCCTGCGGCGACAACTCCTCCTCACCGCCCGCGAGCAGCACCTCCGGGTCGGCCGCCACCCGCTCCACGGGCGCGCCGCCGTCGCGGGGCAGGTCGAGAACCCAGAGCCGGTGCGTACGGTCCACACCGGACGCGGCCCTGACGAACACGACGCGCTCCCCGTCGGGGGAGACCGAGAAGGCACGCGGAACGCCCAGGGAGAACCGCTGGGTACGGGCGTGACGGCGGGGGAAGGAGAGCCCGGCAGGGGGTGTCGCCGGCTGCTGTCGAGACGAGGTCATGCGGCTGAAACTAGCGCTGTGCGCCCCCCTCGTGCCTCCGTCCGCCGATCGATGCGGCCGCACGGATAGTTATGATCCGTAGCGCTAGGTGGGTATGCATCCGACGGGCCTGCCCCCTGGCACATGCTGATCGACCGAACCACTCGAATATCCGACCGAAGAAGTGTGGAGGTGAACCGCCGTGGCACTCTCGATCTCCGTGGTGGTGCTGCTGGCGATCGTCGTCTTCCTTCTGATCCGGAAATCCGGGTTGAAGGCGGGACACGCGGCGATCAGCGCACTCCTGGGCTTCTACCTGGCGAGCTCGTCCATCGCCCCCTCCATCAGCACCCTCACCACGAACGTGGCGAACATGGTCGGCGGCCTCAAGTTCTGAGAGCGCCCCCGCGCGCCGACCTCGTAGGGTGGGGACATGTCCGATCTCCCCGCCCGCCGTCTGCTGCTCGTGCACGCGCACCCGGACGACGAGTCGATCAACAACGGCGCCACCATGGCCAGGTACGCGGCCGAAGGCGCCCTCGTCACCCTGGTCACCTGCACGCTCGGCGAGGAGGGCGAGGTCATCCCGCCCGAGCTCGCCCATCTGGCCCCCGACCGGGAGGACCGGCTCGGCCCGTACCGGGTCGGCGAACTCGCCGCCGCGATGGCCGAGCTCGGTGTCACCGACCACCGCTTCCTCGGCGGCCCCGGCCGCTTCCGCGACTCCGGAATGATGGGCGTCGAGCAGAACAAGCGCGCCAACGCCTTCTGGAACACGGACGTCGACACCGCCGCCCCGTACCTCGTCGAGGTCATCAGGGAGACCCGCCCGCAGGTCCTCGTCACCTACGACCCCGACGGCGGCTACGGACACCCTGACCACATCCAGGCCCACCGGGTCGCCACGCGCGCCGCGGAACTGGCCGCCGACCCCGCCTACCGCCCCGACCTCGGACCTGCCCACACGATCGCCAAGATCTACTGGAACCGGGTCCCGCGCCCCGTCGCCGAGGCCGGCTTCGCCCGGCTGAGCGCCGAGGGCTCCGCCTTCCCGGCCGCCGCCGCGATCGACGACGTCCCCGGCGTCGTCGACGAGGACCGGATCACCACCGAGATCGACGCGGGACCGGAGCACGCGGCCCGCAAGAGCGCGGCGATGGCCGCGCACGCCACCCAAGTCGCGGTCGACGGCCCGTTCTTCGCCCTCTCGAACGACCTCGGCCAGCCGATCTTCACCACCGAGTACTACGAGTTGGTACGAGGCGTCCCGGGCGCCCCCGCGGGCACCCGCGAGACGGACCTCTTCGCCGGAGTGACCGCATGAGCCCCACGCCGCCCGCGACGCCGGCGAAGCCCACCCCGCCCCCCACGCCGGCCGCGCGCACCGCGTCCACCGTCTCCCGTAACGCCCGATTCGCCTGGTACGCGGGCCTGACCGTCCTCGGCGTCCTCGTCGGAACCGCCGGCGCCCTCGTCCAAGCCGCCTGGCTCCCCGTCGGCTTGATCCTCGCCCTCCTCGCGACCGCCGCACTCTTCTACGGCGGACTGCGGGCCACCGAGACCCAGGTCGGCGTCGTCGCGGGCGGCATCGGCTGGCTCGTCGCCGTCATCCTGCTCAGCTTCGGACGGCCGGAGGGCGACGGGGTGTTCAGCGGAGGCGTCGGAGAGCTGCTCTTCCTCTTCGGCGGCATGGCGATCGCTGTGATGTGCACCACGCTGGCCCGACTGCCCCGACCGATCCCGTGAACAGGACGACTTGAGTCCGCGGACGCCCTGACTTCGGCCGGATTGACCGTCGTCAGTCACCCGGGGGTCAGCTATGTGAGGGCGGCGCCCAGTATGGTGGTGCGCGCCGCCGAACCGCCCGGGTCATACGAGCATCAGCAAGAGCGGGCGGTGGAGCCAACCGGGAGATCCTGCTTTGAGTCGTGAAACTGGTCGAGAGACTGACAGTTCGTCCTCCGGCGCCCAGGGGCGCGGTGGAGCCGCGTACCCGTCGGGTACACCGCCGTACGGATCCCGCCAGTATCCGTCGCTCCACCCCTCGCAGGACGCGCCGGAGGAGACCGCCGCCGCGCCCGCACCGCCGGAGGAGCCCAAGACCGAGACGACGCTGACGACCCGGATCCGGATCAACATCCCGGGTTCGCGTCCGATCCCGCCGGTCGTGGTCCGCACCACGGTCAACGAGTCGCCCACGGCGTCGCCGGCCGCCGCGCCGGAGCCCGCTCCCGCCCCGGAGCCGGAGCCCGAGCAGGCGGCGGCCCCCGAGCCGCCGCAGGCCGAGGAGGCCCCGAAGGCGAAGGAGACGAGCGACTGGTTCGCGCCCCGCAAGGCGGCGCCCCCGAGCCCGGCCCCCGAGCCCGCGCTGCCCCCGGCACCCGCGCCGGCCCCGAAGCCCGCTCCGGCCACCACCGGACCGGACGACCGCGGCACCGGCTTCGCCGGCTCCGCGACCTCCGGCGTCCCGACGGTCGGCACCGCCCCGTCGAGCCGCCCGCTCCAGGGCAGGCCCGCGCCGGGCAACCCGCTGTACGACGGCGGCACGCCCGCGGGCGGCACCCCCATGTACACGGGCACGCCCGCGGGCGGCACCCCGATGTACACGGGCACGCCGCCCGGCGGGACCCCGATGTACGACGGAACCCCCGCCGGTGGCTCGCCGAGGTACGACGGCCAGGGCGGCGCACACCCGGGCGCCGGAAACCCGCTCTACGCCGGCACCCCCGCCGCAGGCACCCCTATGTACACGGGCACGCCGCCCGGCGGCACGCCCGCGCACCGCGGCCCCGCCGCGCCGACCGGCCCCACGACGGGCCCGGTCACGGGCACGGCGTCGCTGGGCGGTCAGCCGGGCGGCCAGGGCGGACTCGCAGGCCTTGCCGGAACCTCCGGACCGGGCCAGGGGCAGGGTCAGGGCCGGGGTCAGGGTCAGGGCCCGGGCTCCCCGTTCCACGGCGGCCCCGGCGGAGCGCCCGGCGGCGCTCCCCGCATGACCGACGACACCGCGATCCTCACCCCGCAGGCACCCGCGCCGACCGCCCCCGGGCGGGGCGGTCCGGGCGGTCCCGGCGGAAAGCGCGGACCGGGAGGACCGGCCGACGGCGGCAACGGCCACGTCTCCGGCGACACCCTCACCAGCGGCATCCCGGTCGTCCCGCCGAAGGCGGCCCGCCCGAACCTCACCCCCCGCATCGAGGAGCAGGCGACCCCGGCCCCCGCGCCGCGCCCCGCACCCGCCGCCAACCGCGCCGCCCCGGCCAAGAAGGGCCGCTCCAAGCTGGTCCTCGTCGCCGTCGGGGTCTTCGGCCTCGCCGGCATCGCCTACGGCGCCGGACTGCTCCTCAACCACTCCGACGTCCCGAAGGGGACCACGGTCCTCGGCGTGGACATCGGCGGCGGTACGAAGGAGGAGGCCGTCAACAAGCTGGACGCGGCCCTCGGCAAGCGCGCCGGGACCCCGCTCCAGCTCGGCATCGGCGGCAAGAAGGTCCAGCTCGCCCCGGACAAGGCGGGCCTGGCGCTCGACAGCGTGGAGACCGTCCGCGCCGCCGCGGGCAGCGACTACAACCCCGTCTCGGTCATCGGCTCCCTCTTCGGCGGCGAGCGGATCGCCAAGCCGGTCTTCCCGGTCGACGAGGAGAAGCTCGCCGTCACCCTCGCCGACCTGGCCGGCACGTCCGCGTCGGCGACCGAGGGCACGATCCTGTTCGCCCCGAACAAGGTGACCCCGGTCGAGGGCAAGCCCGGCAAGGGCCTCGACGTCCAGCGCTCGATGATCTCCGTCCGCGACGCCTTCCGCGCCCAGGTGGAGACCGGCCGGACCACGCTGGTCGAGCTGCCGGTCACCAACCGCCAGCCGAGCATCTCCAAGGCCGAGGTGGACCGGGCGATGAAGGAGTTCGCGACGCCCGCGATGTCCGACCGCATCACCATCCGGGCGGGCGGCAGGGAGATCCAGTTCGGCCCGGCGCGCTCGCTGCCGCAGATCCTCTCCATGAAGGCCACCGACGGCCGCCTGGAGGCGGTCTACGACACGAAGGCCATCGAGCGGCTCCTCGACGGCGCCTTCAAGGGCATCCTGATCACCAAGGCCGACGGCACCAAGCAGGAGGTCTCGCCCGACGACGTGGCCGCCGTCATGCGCGAGGCGCTCCTCGGCAAGACCAAGGGCGAACGCACCAAGACGATCGACCTGAACCCGAAGGGCTGACAGCCCGAGCGACCCACCCCGAGCCCCCGCCCGAACACATCGGCCGGGGGCTCGGCGCGTGGCGGGGAGGCGGGGCCGGTGGGGAGGCGGTTCCGGGGCGCGGCCGGAGGACACGGCGGGGCGACCAGGTGCGGCCGCCGTCGCGGCAGGCACGCGGGGTGATCACCACTGGCCCCCGTACCGCTGCTGCCTGGCCCGCAGCCAGGCCTGGATCTCCCGGGTCTCGGCGGGGGAGGCGGCCCGCAGGGCGGAGGCGTGGACCGTCGCCACGAAGTGCGTGAACCGCACCCGCCGATGGGCGCCGTCCACGGAGATGACCTTGCCGGGACCGTAGACGTCGGTGCCCGTATGGGCGACGAAGGCGCCCGGGCCGTGAGGGGTGTGCATCGCGAGCCTTTCGCTCTGTGTGGTCTCCGGTCGCACGTCACGCGCTTATGTGGTTCGAGGATCAGCCGCCGATCGCGTACGCGGAAGGCCTCGAGTCCGGCCGGTTCTGGGACTCGAAGGTCCCGAGCGGTCCCGCGTTGTCGTTCGGTGCCGTCGCCTGGGCGCGGTTCGTGGACGGTCTGAAGCGGTCGTCTCAGTAGTGGGCGACGAGGACGGCGGAGAGGGCGAGCGCGCCGGGTAGGGCCTGGGCGAAGAGGATGCGGCGGTTGGCCGTGGCGGCGCCGTACAGGCCGGCGATGACGACGCAGGACAGGAAGAAGACCCGGACGCGGAAGGCGATCGGGTCGTCGGCGATGAGACCCCAGACGAGCCCGGCGGCCAGGAAGCCGTTGTAGAGCCCTTGGTTGGCGGCCATGGCCGCGGTGTCTCGCGCCGTCTTCGCGTCGAACCCTGAGAAGCGACGGCCGGTCTCCTTCTCCCAGAGGAACATCTCCATCACCAGGATGTAGGCGTGCAGCAGGGCGACGAGGGCGACGAGGATGTCTGCGGTCAGCGGCATGGCCGCATTCTGCCGCCGGGCGTCCGAGGGTCGGGGGAAGGCGCGCAATGACTTGCGCGGTCCGGTTCGCGAGAATGAACGGTTAATTCCGGATCCCGAAGTCACCATCAGGAAATAGTCTTAAAAGCTCGACGGCGGAGCCCCCGGACCGGGAAACTGTCTGCAACGGGCCTGCATACAGGCCTCGTTGGACAACACTCGCATCACATCCGGGGGATGAAATGGCAGGAACTGCTCGTCGTTGGGCTGCGCGCATATCGGGCGTGGGAGCCGCTTCGGCAATGATTTTCGGGGGGATGGCGGGCACGTCGTTCGCGATCGAGAACCCGCCCACGGTCACCATCAGCGTGAACTTCGGCGTGGTCGCGACCACGCACCCGGATACCGTGGGCTGTAACGGCTACAAGGTGGTCGGGACGGGGACCGCCGGTGGTGCGCCGGTCAACGGGGCCGCCTGGGCGCAGGACGAGGTGGCGTGTACCGCGACCGTCCCCGGCAAGTACGACATCAAGGGGACGGCGACGCTCACCGAGAGCGACGGCGACAAGCTCTTCATCAGCTACGAGCTGTCCGCGCCGCTGACGTCGGACACGATGGTCTACCCGTCCGGCACGTTCAAGATCCTGCGGGGTGAGGGCAACTTCGAGGACTCGACCGGTGGCGGCCAGATGAACGCCAAGGTCAACCTGCTGGACCACGCTCACGCCAGCGCCACGCTGACGGGGTACATCCGCAAGTACTGGCAGGTCTGATCGTCCACCGCCACCACCGGCACTGCCACCGCCCGCCGGGGATGCTCGGCGGGCGGTGCGGGTTCTTTGGGGTGCGGGTCTTTGGGGTTCTGGGGGTGGGCCGGGTGTGTGGGCTTCTGGTGGGACCGCCCTCTTTCCGAGAGTCGCTCCTTCCGGTGGTGCGTCAAGGGCGCTCCCTGCGGTCGCGTCGCTGCGCGATGGGCTGCGCCCACCCTTGACCCACCACCTCCAGGAGCGAAGACACTCTCGGAGGGCGGTCTGGGGGGCGGGGTCCACGCCGGGCTTCGGGCAGCGGTCGGGATGGGAGGGCGTGTGCCGGTCGGTGGGTGGGGGCTTGGTTTGCGGCGGGGGTGGGGGGGCGCCTCCCCCTTGGTTCGGCGTGCGCGGTTGTTGGATGGGGCGGTCGGGCTCCGGCTCAGCGGCGAAAGGCCGTCCGGGGTGGGGCTTCAGGCCCCGCTGGTCACTCCTGGCGAGTGGGGCGTGAGTAACTGCGCATTACTCCGAGTAACACACCTCGGGGAATAGGAACATGCAGGACTAATCACCCTTTTCGGGCGGTGAAAGTGCAGGAAACTCCCCCGACCGGCTCCCCACCACCCACCAACAGCGACCAGCGGGGCCTGAAGTCCGGCCCGAGGACTTCGGCCGGCCGCCAAGCACCGCCCAACCGCCCCATTCAACGACCGCGCACCCCGAACCCACCAGCACCGCGCCCACCGACCCCCGCCGCTAGCCGAGCCCCCACCCACCGGCCGACGGGCGCAGGCGGCGAGCGGCCACTGCCCGAAGCCCCGCGCGGCCACGCCCCCCGGGCGCCCTCCGAGTGTGAAAAGGCGGCCTCCGCCGCCGGGTCAAGGGTGGGCGCAGCCCATCGCGCAGCGACGCCGAAGGCGCCCTTGACGCGGTGGTGGAGGCCGCCACTCTCGGAAAGAGGGCGGCCGCACCAGAAGCCCACAAAGCCGGTCCACCCCCAGGACCCACCCCCACCTCCCCCACCACGACAACAGGTCCTGGACCGCCCAGGCGTGCGTGATCGCTGGTGCGGATCTCTCCGAAATTCCTTCGCCCCCACAGCCTTTCCCCCGTTAAGATCTTCCCAAGGGCGGGGTCGTAGCACAGAGGTAATGCGCCGCGATGGCATCTCGGAGGACGCCGGTTCGAATCCGGTCGCCCCGCCCCCTTCAAGCTCGGAGGCGGCGCTCGTGCGCGTACGGATGGCCCAGGGCGTCGCTCTGCTCTCCACCGGGCTGCTCACCGGCGCCTTCGGTTACGGCGCGGCCAATCTCGTTCCCACCTTCCGCGCCGTGCCCCTCGACATGCGGCTGGACTTCCACACCCAGCTGATGATGATGAACGGCATCACCATGCAGACGGCCATGGCACTGTCCTTCCTCAGCTCCCTGGCCCTGGCCGTCCTCGACCGGGGCCGTGCACGGCTGCTCGCCGGCGTCGCGGCGCTGCTGGTCCTGGCGTCCTTCCTGATCACCCGGTTCGGCAACGTGCCGATCAACGGCCGGATCAAGGAATGGGCCGCCACCTCGGCCCCTGCCGACCACGCGGAGATCCTGCATCGCTGGGAGCTCTTCAACCTCGCGCGCACGTCCACGGCCCTCGTCGCCTTCGTCCTGCTGATCGCCCTCGTCGTGAGCGCGCCTCGCGCGCCCCGCGCGGACCACGGCGCTTCCCGCGCCGCGTAGTCGGACCCGCCCGCGCACCGCGACCCTTACCCAACGGCCTCACCTGCGACCGGCCCGCAGCTCCCGCGTCAGTTCAGCCGTGCCCGCGCCGCCTGTGCCCGGCGTCGGACCGCCGTCGCCGACTCCGGGTCCACCGCGTCCATGACCTGCGCGTACGCCTCCATCTCCGTCGCCCCCGTCAGGAAGTCCCCGCGCTGCACGAGCAGCTCGGCGCGCTCGTAGCGGAGTCTGGCCGGGTGGGAGGGGAGGAGCAGGGAGAGTTCCACCGCCCACAGGGCCACGTCGGAGCGCTCGGGGCGGGGTGCCGCCCAGGCGCGGATGTTGTTGAGTACCCGCAGCACGATCGCGCCCGGCTCGGCGGGCCGGAGCATCGAGCGGTCGAGGGCCTCGCCCGTCGCGCTCGTCACCAGGAGCTCCGCGTCCGGGCCCGTCATGGCGCGGCCGCCCGCGAAGGGGTCGGCGAGGTTCAGGTCGGCGGGGTCGCCGAAGCCCACGACGAAGTGGCCGGGCAGCCCGAGCCCGTACACCGGAGCGCCGGCCCGTCGTGCGACCTCCATCCAGACGACGGAGAGCAGGATCGGCAGGCCCCGGCGGCGCCTGAGCACCTCGTGCAGCAGCGAGGACTCCAGGCGCTGGTAGTCGGCGGGCACGCCCTCGAAGCCCTCCCGGTTGCCGAGGAGCTCGGCGAGGGCGGTGGTCCAGTCGCCGAGGATCCGGGTGGCGTACGGGACGAGCCCGGCGAGGCGGTCGAGTTCGATCTCGGCCTCGTTCAGGACGTGCCGGGTGACGGTGGGGTCGGCCACCGCTCCGATCAGCAGGCAGAGCCGGGCGAGGTCGGGCCGCTCCGACCGCGCCTCCTCCGCGAACTCCCGCCGCCAGTCGGGCGCGTCCGGGCTCTCGTGGGCGTCCTCACCCGCTGCCCCGTCCCGCCGTGGTGGTCCGTCCTCCGGTCCGTGCTCCGGCCCGTCCTCCGGTGGTGGTACGTCCTCCGTCACGCCTCTGTCACGCCTCCGCCCATCGGTAGTGGTGGTAGTGGTGGTGCGGAGCGAAGCCCATCCCGTCGTACAGGGCCCGTGCGCCGTCGTTGTCCGCCTCCACCTGGAGCCAGGCCGCCGACGCGCCCTCGTCGAGGGCCTGTCGGGCGAGTGCCGTCATGACGGACGTCGCCAGGCCCCGGCGCCGCTGCTCCGGGTCCACCTCGACGGCCATGAAGCCGGCCCAGCGTCCGTCGACCACGCACCGTCCGATCGCCGCCGGTACCTCTCCCGTGCCCGCCACGGATGCGAACCACACACTCGGGCCGGACGTCAGCACCGACCGTACCGCCGGGCCCGGTTCTCCGAAGCGCTGATAGCGGCGGAGCCACGCGTCGTCGACGGTGCGGGAGAGGTGTACGGCGGTGACGTCGGCGTCCAGGTCGCCGATCGGGGCCAGTGCCGCGATCCGCACCTCTGCGGACACCTCGCGCCGCCAGCCGTGCCGGTCGAGGGCCGCGCAGAGCAGCTCCTGGGTGCCCTCGGCGCCGGTGGCGGTCTGGATGTACGCGGGGAGCCTCCTGGCCTCGTACCACGCGCGTACGTGCGCCAGGGCGTCGGCGACCGGCAGTCCCGGATCGCCGAGCGGGAGCACCGAGTTGGCCCGCCGGGTGAAGCCGTCGGAGGCCCGCAGGGTCCACTCGCCGAGCGCCTCGCTCTCGACCGGCCGCCATGCGCGCGCGGTGGCGCGGGCGAGCTCGGGGAAGGTGGCGGAGGGGCCGCGTCGGCGGGCCGGGGCGGGCGGGACGATCTTCCCGGCGACCAGGGTGGATTCCGCGATCCGGACGCTCTCGCCGCTCTTTCGTGTGATCAGCAGCACAGAGTTGTCCCATGATGTGAGAACGCCGACCGCGTCGGTGAACTTCTCACCCGCCGCCGCTGAGTCCGTCACGTACCGAACGGAGACACGTTTTCCCACGTCAGCGCTGGTGATTCGGACCTCAAGGCGTCCTCCGCCGGTGAATTCCACAGCTTCTCCGCCCCTCCTGTTCGGATCGCCCCCAAGAACGGAGATACTAGGTGCGGGCATCGACGACGCCGCGCTCCCGCGCAGACCAGCCCTATCGAGGAGGAACGACAGCGTGACCTACGTCATCGCGCAGCCTTGTGTCGACGTGAAGGACAAGGCGTGCATCGAGGAGTGCCCCGTCGACTGCATCTACGAGGGCAAGCGGTCCTTGTACATCCACCCGGACGAATGCGTCGACTGCGGGGCCTGTGAGCCGGTCTGCCCGGTCGAGGCGATCTTCTACGAGGACGACACCCCGGAGGAGTGGAAGGACTACTACAAGGCGAACGTCGAGTTCTTCGACGAGCTCGGTTCGCCCGGTGGTGCCTCCAAGCTCGGCGAGATCGAGCGCGACCACCCCTTCATCGCCGCCCTGCCGCCGCAGAACGGCTGATCGACCGCTTCAGGTCGCATCCGGTCCCGTACGGCGTCGGCCGCCGTACGGGACCGAGGCGTTTCCCGACGCCTCACCCGCGTACGTACAGGAAGTGAGAGCCAACCCGTGAGCGCAGTCTCTTCGCGCCTGCCCGTCTTCCCCTGGGACAAGCTGGAGCCGTACAAGAAGACGGCCGTGGCGCACCCCGACGGAATCGTGGACCTCTCGGTCGGCACGCCCGTCGACCCGGTCCCCGCGTTGATCCAGGAGGCCCTGGTCGCGGCGGCGGACTCGCCGGGCTATCCGACGGTGTGGGGCACGAAGGAGCTGCGGGACGCGCTGACCGGCTGGTGCGGGCGGCGGCTGGGCGCGGTGGACTTCGCCCATGAGAACGTGCTGCCGGTGGTGGGCTCCAAGGAGCTGGTGGCCTGGCTGCCGACGCAGCTGGGTCTCGGCGCGGGCGACCGGGTGGCGTACCCCCGGCTCGCGTACCCGACGTACGAGGTCGGCGCGCGGCTCTGCGGCGCGGAGGCCGTGGTCTACGACGACCCGACGGAGCTCGACCCGGCCGGGCTCAAGCTGCTCTGGCTGAACTCCCCGTCCAACCCGACCGGCAAGGTCCTCTCCAAGGACGAGCTGACCCGGATCGTGGCCTGGGCGCGCGAGCACGGTGTCCTCGTCTTCTCCGACGAGTGCTACCTGGAGCTGGGCTGGGAGGCCGACCCGGTCTCCGTGCTGCACCCGGACGTCTGCGGCGGTTCGTACGAGGGCATCGTCGCCGTCCACTCGCTGTCCAAGCGCTCCAACCTGGCCGGCTACCGGGCCGCGTTCGTCGCGGGTGACGCGGCGGTGCTCGGTGAGCTGCTCCAGATCCGCAAGCACGGCGGCATGATGACCGCGGCGCCGGTGCAGGCGGCGACGGTCGCGGCGCTCGGCGACGACGCGCACGTGGCCGAGCAGCGCGAGCGGTACGCGGCCCGCCGGGCGGCGCTGCGGGCGGCCCTGGAGGCGCACGGCTTCCGGATCGAGCACAGCGAGGCGAGCCTGTACCTGTGGGCGACCCGGGACGAGCCGTGCTGGGAGACCGTGGCGTACCTGGCGGAGAAGGGCGTTCTCGTGGCGCCGGGCGACTTCTACGGCGAGGCGGGGGAGCGGTTCGTGCGGGTCGCGTTCACGGCGACGGACGAGCGGGTCGCGGCGGCGGTCAAGCGGCTCGGCTGACCGTCCACGGCGTACGGAAGGGCCCGGGGAGCATCCGCTCCCCGGGCCCTTCCGCGTGACTGCTTCCCGGGCGGGTCAGCCGCCGACGGGCAGGCCTCCGAGGGTCTGGCCGGTCGGGAGGCCGCCGAGGCCGCCGCCCAGGGCGCCGCCGGTCGGGCCCTCGGCGCTCTCGGTGGCGGCGCCGGCGGTCTTGCCGACGACCTCGCCCGCGCTGCCGGCGGTCTCACCGGCGACCTGCTGGGCGGCCGGGGTGGCGGTCTTGCCGGCGGCGCCGACGGTCTTGCCGGCGGCGGGGACGGCCGTGCCGACGGCCTCGCCGCCGGTGGCGCCGACGACGCCGGTGGCGGTCTGCGAGGCGCTGTCGACGGCGGTGCCCGCACCGGCGGCGTCCAGGGCGCTGATGCCGCCGAGGGCGCCGGTCGGCGCGAGGCTGTGGTCCAGGGCGCTCGCGGAGCCGGCCGCACCGACCACGGGGGCTGCTCCGGCCGCGATGAGGAGGGCGGCGCGGGCGATCCGACGGGTCAGGGGGAGGGACATGGTGCTCCTTCGACGAGGTGCGAGGTGTTGTTCGGACGCAGTGACAACCGGCCCTGGGGCGGGTTGGGTTGCGGCGGTCGAAGGTAAAGAATTGGTAATGCGTCGTATTGTCGGGTGGGGAGGAAAACGGACGAACGCGTCATTGCGCAGTTGTCTGGCGAACCGTCACTCCCCTTGTCCTGCAAGGGAATTGGGAGGGCGGGGCGCGGTGCGTGAAAGGCGGCGCGGAAGGGTCGCGAATTCCTCCGGGCGCGCACCGGTCCCATGCCACGGGCGAGTGAATCACCGTACGGGTGACCGGCTGCTGATCGACCGGAGAACGACATGAGCGCGGAGCCAGGGGCGGCCGGATCGGGCCGGAGCCAGGGGCGGGCCGGACATCCGACCGGAGACCGGATGCCGAGAAGTCTCCGGGCGGCTACGGGGCGAGCCGCATCCGGACGGATTCCGCGCCGGAGGCGGGTGCGCCCAGGGCCTTGGAGGCCCCCGAGACCTTCGACCAGCCTCCCCGCGCCTCACCCGCCCGCCACACCCGGTCCCCGTACACGACCTCCGTGATGCGCAGCGTCTCCGCCCGCGCCACGGCCCACTGCGCCAGCTCCCAGCCGCGCCGCGCGTCCGCTGCAGCGCCCACGGACCCGGCCGTCGACCGGACCGGCACCACGAGCACCGGCGGCTCGGCCGCCGACCGGCCCGCGCTCGGGCCGCCCGTCACGGCCGCCGGCGCCGACTTCTCGCCGAAGGCGCGTACCAGCTCCGCGCGCACCTTCTCGGGATCGCCCGGAAGGCCCTCGGTGTCGCTCGCCGTACAGGAGAGGGCGGCCGGGGACCGGCCAGTCAGCGCGGCCGAGAGCAGAGTGGCGTCCGGCTCGTGCTTCGCGTACGCCTGCGGGAAACCGCTCTTCTGCACCTTCTGCGCCGCCACCGTCAGCGGCAGCCGCGAATACCCCGGGACCTTCTCGAGACCGTCGTAGAACTTCCCCGACGCGTACACCGGATCCATGATCTGCGCCGGCGTTCCCCAGCCCATCGAGGGCCGCTGCTGGAAGAGGCCGAGGGAGTCCCGGTCGCCGTGCTCGATGTTCCGCAGCGCCGACTCCTGGAGCGCCGTCGCGAGGGCGATGGTCACCGCCCGCTCCGGCAGGCCCCGCGTGGTGCCCACGGCGGAGATCATCGCGGCGTTCGACGCCTGCTCCGGGGTGAACTCGTACCGGTTGTCCCCGGTGCCCACGAAGCACCGGGGCGTGCCGGTACTCCCCGTCACCTGGTGGAAGGCCACGTACGAGGCAAGGCCGAGGAGCGCGGCGAAGGCGGCCGCGGAACGGGCGAGGCGGCCGCGACGGCGGGGGCGGGTGGGCTCGGACACGGGGCCCACCGTACTGGAGGCCGCGTTAGGGTCGGCACATGGCTGACATCACCCCGCTCGACACGCCCCTCGACCTGTCCCAGGACGGGGCCGCGCTCACCGCCGCCCTCGTCGACTTCCCGTCCGTCAGCGGGACCGAGCAGCCGCTCGCGGACGCCATCGAGCAGGCGCTGCGCGCCCTGCCGCACCTCACGGTCGACCGGTACGGGAACAACGTGGTCGCCCGCACGAGCCTCGGCCGCGGCGAGCGGGTCGTCCTCGCCGGTCACATCGACACCGTGCCGATCGCCGACAACGTGCCCTCGCGACTCGACGAGGACGGCATCCTGTGGGGCTGCGGCACCTCCGACATGAAGTCCGGGGTCGCCGTCCAGCTGCGGATCGCCGCCACCGTCCCCGAGCCCAACCGCGACCTCACGTTCGTCTTCTACGACAACGAGGAGGTCGCCGCCCACCTCAACGGCCTCGGGAAGATCGCCGAGGCGCACCCCGACTGGCTGGAGGGCGACTTCGCCGTCCTCCTGGAGCCCTCCGACGCGCAGGTCGAGGGCGGCTGCCAGGGCACGCTGCGCGTGATCCTGCACACCGCGGGTGAGCGGGCCCACTCCGCGCGCTCCTGGATGGGCTCCAACGCCATCCACACCGCCGCCCCGATCCTGGCCCGCCTCGCCGCGTACGAGCCGCGCAAGCCGGTCATCGACGGCCTGGAGTACCACGAGGGTCTCAACGCCGTCGCGATCCAGGGCGGCGTCGCCACCAACGTCATCCCCGACGCGTGCACCGTCACGGTCAACTACCGGTACGCCCCCGACCGCTCGCCGGCCGAGGCGCTGGCGTACGTCCGCGAGTTCTTCGCCGACTGCGACATCGCCGACCTCGTGATCGACGACGAGAGCCCCGGCGCCCTGCCCGGCCTCTCCCACCCGGCGGCGGAGGCGTTCATGAAGGCCGTCGGCGGCAGCGCCCAGCCCAAGTTCGGCTGGACCGACGTCGCCCGCTTCAGCGCCCTCGGGGTGCCCGCGGTCAACTACGGCCCCGGCGACCCCATGTACGCGCACAAGCGGGACGAGCACGTGCCCGTCGACCGGATCCACCACTGCGAGGCACGGCTGCGCGACTGGCTGACCGCCTGACCGCCCGACTTCCCTCGTCCCGACTCCCGTAATTTCGCATTTCGTCACCTCTGTGGTCCTACGCTGACCGGACCAGAAGATCGTTGGATCGACGGAGGGAGCAGGCCATGGGTATCCCTGAAGGGGAGACGAAGCCGGAGGAGCAGCGGCTCGGGCCGGTGCTCAGGCGCCGGGACCAGGTCCAGCCGGGCACCACGGACCAGCGGCTGCTCGACACCGAGGGCGACTCGGAATGGGTGCACACCGACCCCTGGCGGGTCATGCGCATCCAGTCCGAGTTCGTCGAGGGCTTCGGCGCCCTCGCCGAACTGCCGAGCGCGATCAGCGTCTTCGGCTCGGCCCGCACGAAGCCGGACTCGCCGGAGTACGAGGCGGGTGTACGGATCGGCAGGGCGCTCGTCGAGGCCGGCTTCGCGGTCATCACGGGCGGCGGCCCCGGCGCCATGGAGGCGGCCAACAAGGGGGCCCGGGAGGCCAAGGGCGTCTCGGTGGGCCTCGGCATCGAGCTCCCCTTCGAGCAGGGTCTCAACCCGCACGTCGACATCGGCGTGAACTTCCGCTACTTCTTCGTCCGCAAGACGATGTTCGTGAAGTACGCGCAGGGCTTCGTGGTCCTGCCCGGCGGACTCGGCACCCTCGACGAGCTCTTCGAGGCGCTGACCCTGGTCCAGACCCGCAAGGTCACCCGCTTCCCGATCGTCCTCTTCGGCACGGAGTACTGGAAGGGCCTCGTGGACTGGCTCCGCGACTCGGTCGTCGCGGGCGGCAAGGCCTCGGAGCGGGACCTGCTCCTCTTCCACGTCACGGACGACGTGGACGAGGCGGTGGCGTTGGTGACGAAGGAGACGGGCAAGTAGCGGCCCACGGGGGGGGGGGGGGGGGGGGGGGGGGGGCCCCCCCCCCCCCCCCCTCCCTTTCCCCCCCCCCCCCCCCCCTCTCCCCTCCCCCCCCCCCCCCCCCCCCCCCCCCCCCCCCCCCCCCCCCCCCCCCC